>JASHYE010000049.1 GCA_030043155.1 Candidatus Acidiferrales bacterium
AGCGCCGAGGATGTGATGAAAATCTGTCCTCCGGGAAGCAAAGAAAACGCATATCTGCGGCAAGTGGCAAGCTATTGGGAAATGGCGGCGAACATTGTGAGCCGCGGGCTGATTGACGAAGAATTTTTCTTCGAGAATTCCGGCGAACAGTGGATCGTCTGGGAAGCCCTGCGACCCATCGCAAACGAATGGCGAGCGGCTTTCAAAAATCCGCATGCATGGGAGAAGCTCGAGGAGCACTGCAAGCGCCTGGAAGCATGGCGGGAGAAGCGCTCGCCCGGCTCGACAGAAGCCATGCGCCAAATGCTGGCGCGGATGGTCGCGAAGGAGCCAGCAATTCCCGCGGCCAAACCGACTCAACAAGCCGCGAAGCCGGCGTGACGAAATAATACGCCTTAGCGATTCTTGCAAGATTTGGAGGCGCGGGTGGGAATCGAACCCACGTATAAAGGTTTTGCAGACCTCTCCCTTACCACTTGGGTACCGCGCCCTGAACTCTTCTAGTATAGCGAAATTTGCAAAGAGGAACGAAGGAATCCATGGACTCACGCCATTTCCGGGTACGAGAAACCAACTCAGCGAATCGTCAGCGTGAAGGGCATTTGCACGCGCACCGATTCGCTGCGAACCATCTGCGCAAGCCGCTCGAGCAACAATTGCGGCGAAGCGTAAAGGTTCTGAGAAGCGCGAACATCACCTTGCGCGCGCGACAGTAGCAAATCGAAGAATGATTGTGGTCGGGGCATCCGTACGAGTTCGACCGATTCGCTTGCTGGTATGTGCGCGAGATGCTTTGCCACTTCGATGGCGCGATCGGTATCGCCCAGTTCGTCCACCAGTCCAAGCCCTTTTGCGCGTTCACCACTCCAAACGCGCCCTTTGGCAATTTGGTCGACGGTGGCGATGGGAAGATGGCGGCCGGAAGCTACGCCTTCAGTGAAATTCGCATACACGTCATTCAGCATTTTCTGGACGGTCTGCTGCTGAGCGGGACTGAAATTTTGCTGGTCGGAGTAGAGCAACGCATTATCGCCGCCGGTAGTGACGTAGTCCGTGCTGACCCCGAGGAGTTGATAAAGTCCGGCGATATTCATTTTGCCGCTCAAGACTCCGATGGACGCAGTGATCGTATCGGGATCGGCGACGATTTTATCGGCGGACATGGAAATCCAGTAGCCGCCGGAAGCGGCCAAATCGGACATGGAAACCACCACTGGCTTGACCGTGCGGGCCAGTTGCACTTCGCGGCGAATTACCTCGCTGGCAATCGAAGACCCTCCCGGCGAATCGACACGCAGAACAATCGCGCGGATGCTTGAATCCGTTCTTGCGCGGCGAATATCCTCGGCCACGGAATCGCCGCCCATGATTTCGCCGCCCGAAGCAGAATACTGCGACGCGCCGGAAGCGATTTCGCCTGAAGCATAAATGATGGCGATGCGCGGGCCGCTTCCATCACTCAAGGTTTGGCGGTATTGCGCGAATCCGGTCGGATTCCATGAACCGGTTCTTCGGCGGAAATAATCCTCAATCTGATCCCAATAGCCGAGGCGGTCGACGAGTTTGTCTTGAATCGCATCCTGCGAGAGAAACGGTCCGGCCTGCACAAGCGCGGCGAAATGCGCGCGGCTGATATTTCGCGCTGACGAAACTTCGTCCAGATACTGGTTGTAAAGGTCGTTGAGGAGCGTGGTGACTTCCTCGCGGTGCGCCGCCGTGAATTTCTTTTCCGTGAATTCGTTGGTGGCGGTCTTGAATTCCGCGATGTGCAGAAAATTGGGCACGACGTGCAGCTTGTCCAGGGCGCCTCGAAGGAACGTTGCTTCGGCCATCATGCCGCGAATATCAAGGGTGTTCGTTGGCGTCAGCCAAACCTGATCGCAGCCCGTGGCGACGTAGTATTCCTCGTTTTCTTCGCCGTCGTATCCCAGATAACAGATGCTCGGCTTACCGCTCGAGCGAAAATCAAGCAGGTGCTGATGAATCTCTTCGAGCTTGGCCCAGCCGGTGTCCATGGGAGCGATCCGCACAATGAGTCCGCGAATGTGCGAATCGGAGCGAGCCTGGTCAATGGCGTCATCAATTTCATGCAGCACCAGTGGCCGCGCGCCGAGAAAAAAATTGGAAATGTCTGGTGGCTCCTGCTCGACGATAGTGCCGCTCAGGTCCAGGACAAGCTCCGAATTCCAGGAAATCGCTGGGCCGGACAGAAATGACCAGCGCGGAACTGCCCAAAAGATAACTACGACTGCCACAATGACAATTACGATCACCAGAGTTCGCCGCTGTGCCCACGTCATGCAAATTCTCCTTGCGCTTCGGCGTCTCCGAAGCTCTGTTCAAGCTACCATTGGATGAAAAAAATCGCCATTCTCCTCACCTGTACGGTCGTACAGCCGGGCTTTCAATCGGTACAGGTACACGGATGAACAAAATCGCCGAGGGCAAAGCTTGGCGTGCGGGTCAGGTTGATAACATCGGGAGGATACCGGCGGCACGGTCCCGCCGATCTCAACCTGGAGGAGCAGCTGTGAAGAAGCCTCTCGTCAACCGCATCCTGGAGATCAACAAAGAGCTCTGGCTCATTCTTTCCATCATCGCCTTCGCGGCGGTGATCAACTTCTTCGTCTCGGGCGAACGGCTGGTCCTCTCGTTTTACGACCTGCCAACTCTCTTTGCCGCTTATTATTTCGGCCGTTCGCGCGCGGTGCAAACCGCTCTGGCGTCCATCCTGATTGTCGTCTGGCTCAACGTGATGAACCCAGTAGCGCTGGCAGCCGGCCAGAAACTCGAGACGCGACATCTTATCGGATGGGCGGACGTTGCAGTCTGGGGCGGCTTCCTGCTGATTACCGCCTACGCGATGGGTTCGCTCTATGAAGTCAAAGAGAAAGGCATGAATGAGCTGCGCGAGACCTATTTCGGCGTCTTGCAAATCCTCTGCCAGGTCATCTCAAACGACAAATACACCCAGAACCATTCCTATCGCGTCTCGGTCTATGCCGCGCGCTTGGCCGCTGAAATGGGCCTGCCTGAAGATCAAATCGAGGACGTGCGCGCTGCGGCGCTGCTGCACGACATCGGAAAGCTGGAAGTAAGCCGCACGATCTTGTACAAATCAGCGCGGCTCTCGGAAGAGGAAATTTCCGAGGTGCAGGCTCATTTGCCTCGCGGAGTGGAAGCTCTAAGGCCGGTGGCTGTCGGCGGGACGCTTCGCCGCGTGCTGCCGATTATCCTGGCGCATCACGATAAATTTGACGGTTCCGGTTATCATGCCACGAAAGGCGAGGACATTCCCATTGAGGCGCGCATCATTTCCGTGGCGGACGTGTATGACGCGCTCGTCAGCGATCGGCCCTATCGCAAAGCCATGTCGCCATTCGAAGCTCGCGACATCATCTCGAAAGGCGCGGGAACGGATTTCGATCCGAAATGCGTGGCGGCATTCGAATCCGCGTTTCGTGCCGGCCGAATGGAAGTTCCGGAAGTGCTGGTCTAAATTCTCCGCGGCCCGGCGCTACAACTGAGCTTCTCGCAGGAACCGTGCAGCTTCTTCGGGCGGCGTCGGATTGATGTAAAATCCGGTGCCCCACTCGAATCCCGCGACGCGTGTCAGCTTGGGCATCATCTCCACGTGCCAATGATAGTGATCATTGATTTCCTCACCGATGGGCGAGGTGTGAATGACGTAGTTGTACGCAGGGCAATTCAGCACTGAATCGAGTCGCGCCAGAAATTCACGAAAGAGTTTGGCGAGACTCGCATAAACAGAACTCGGCTGATTTTCAAACGACGAGCTGTGCTGCCGCGGCAGAATCCACGTTTCAAACGGAAAGCGCGGCGCGTAAGGAGCGAGCGCGATGAATTGGTCATTACCCAAAATCACGCGCGTAGCGGTTTCCACCTCCTGACGGATGACATCGCAGAAAATGCAGCGCTCCTTCACATCGAAATAGCGCTTCGAGCTGTCCACTTCCTCGCGAACTCGCTTTGGCACAATGGGCAGAGCGATCAACTGAGAGTGCGTGTGTTCGAGCGAAGCCCCTGCGGCTTCGCCATGATTCTTAAAAAGCAAAATATAGCGGAAGCGCTTGTCGTTTTTCAGGTCGAGGACGCGGTCTCGGTACGCCCACAAAACTTCCTCGATGGACTTCTCCGGCAGAGAAGCGAGCGTGCTTTGATGGTCGGGAGTTTCAATGATGACTTCGTGCGCGCCAATGCCGTTCATGCGGTCGAATAGTCCCTCGCCCTGACGGTCAAGATTTCCTTCGATTCCAAGGGCCGGAAACTTATTGGGCACCACGCGGACGCTCCAGCCGGGTGTGTCGCGCCCGCTTCCATTGCGTCCATAGGCCAAAATCTCAGGAGGCGTGCGCGTCTCGTTTCCCGGACAAAA
>JASHYE010000422.1 GCA_030043155.1 Candidatus Acidiferrales bacterium
TCTTCTTCATGTAGCGGCCAACGGCGAAGAGGACTGCGTCGCCATCGACGTAGCGGCCGCTGGAAGTGGAAAAGACGGCGCGGTCAGCGTCGCCGTCGAACGCTACTCCCAAATCCGCACCAGAGAGGGCGGTTTTTTCCTGCATCTTCGCGGGATACAAAGAGCCGCACTGCGCGTTGATGTTTTTCCCATTGGGATTGTCGAAAATGGCGACGACCTCTGCGCCCATCGATCGGAACAAGTCCGGTGCCAGCGTACTTCCCGCACCATTGGCGCAATCGAGCACAACTTTCATCCCGGAGAGGTCTCCGCTTCCAAAGGCCTTGTGCCGCAGCGCAGCAAGATAATCATTGTGCAAAGCCGAAGTGGGAGGAAGACCATCGCCGCTCAGTTGCGGAATGGGCGAATTGCTTTGTTGCGCGGCGAGAATGCGCGATTCGATTTGAGCTTCTACGACGTCTGGAAATTTCATTCCACGGCTGGATACGAGCTTCACTCCGTTGTCGTAATAGGGATTGTGCGAAGCAGAAATCACCACACCGCCCGAGAAATCCTCGGTGTGAACGAGCCAGGCGACTCCAGGGGTGGTAACAATCCCCGCGGAGATCGGCTCAATACCGGCGACACGCAAGCCCTGTGCAATCCAACTTGCGAGTTTCGGCCCAGACTCGCGAGTGTCCATCCCGATGAGCACACGGAGAGATTTTGCGGCGTCGTGATGCTCGCTAAGGTATCCACCAAGAGCGACGCCGGTGCGAAAAAGCGTCGCATCATCGAGCGGATATTGTCCGGGGACTCCGCGCATCCCGTCGGTTCCGAATAGCTCTTTGGGCATTGGCCGGTGCGAACAACCTGTCTTTCTGGGGCTTGGGAAAATAGTCTAGCACGACAACGCGCAGCCGGAGAAACGGTTGGGTACCAGCTCATTCTGAAAGTAAACAAGACTACGAGACTCAGGAATAGCAGCGGGCATGACGCATCACTGCTGCGGATGATTGGGAAGTGTGCGAATGTAATGGACGAGATGCCACAGCTGGTCATCGGTATTGAATTTGCGGAACCCGGGCATTCCGGTCAGGCGGACACCATTCTCGATAATCCAAAAGAGCTGAGGGTCGGACCATGACTGAATCTCGGCAGAACCAAGATCGGGAACCCGCGGATACATCGATTGCCCAATGTGGGTGGGCGAGCGGCCATCTTTGCCATGACAGGTGGCGCACTCGATCGAAAAGAGGACCTCGTCGGTGTTCGCGCTGGCTTGGGAGGATGCAGGTTCAGCGATATGCATCTGTGCTGCCTGGCGAGCGACAATACGGTGTTTCGCAAAAGTTGCAAGGCGGGTTTCGATTCGGCCTGGCGTTTCGAGTGCGCTTATGTTTAGGCGCAAGGCGACGAAGCCAGCGCCAAGGATGACCACAATGATTGCGCCGATAATCCAAAGCCAGACAATTCGATTTTTCATGAGCGTTTCATCCTGATTGGAAATTTGGCGTCAAAATTAAAGTAAGCGGCCTGATTATGGGATACAGAGCGGACGAAAAGGATTCACAGGTTGAGAAGAAGGGTCTCGAAGAAATCAAGCGAGGCTACGCAAGCGCGACACAAGCGCCCTGAGTTCATCTGCGTCTGAAATTTCCTGAAACAGGCGAATTCCTGCAATTCCCGTCGCTCCGGCATGCAAGCAGGCGCGCGCATTCGATTCCGATATGCCACCGATTGCCAAGACGGGGATGCGCACACTGCGGCAGACTTCGGAGAGCCTCTCGATTCCCTGAGGTTGCCCAAAATTCGCCTTCGAAGGCGTTTCATAGATGGGGCCAAAGAAAACGTAGTCTGCACCGGCGGCTTCTGCGTCCCGAGCTTCAGCCAAGCGGTGGCAAGAGGCGCCCACTTTGAATTCGCGGGGAGCATTGCCAGCACGCAGCCAGCGGACGGCGTTGTTCGCGGGAATTGAAGTACCGGAAAGATGAACTCCTGCGGCCGCAGCAGCGAGCGCCACGTCAATCCGGTCGTTCACGATGACGCAAGGCTGCTCTGAACCTGTGTGAGGACCGCGCTCAAGAACAGAGAGGGCGTCTCGAGTGAGAGATGCGAGCTGCCCCGCAGTGAGATCCTTTTCGCGGAGCTGGATCCAATCAAGTCCGGCTACGGCCGCGCATTCGATGCTGCGGAGCAACTCTGAAACAGAACTTTCCGGGAGGAGCTGCCTGTCGGTCACATAGCAGAGAACCATCGGGAAGCGGAGATCTAATTGCGCATCGTGGCCGGATGCTTACGACGGAACGCATCGATCGCAAGCACCGCATCCACGACGCCTAATCCGGAAATCGCCCCGCGCAAATACGAATTCAGCAAAATGGGAATCAATGATGGATAGCGATTGAGAAAATAATTCGCATCCCAAAACGTAGTCCAGGGAAGCAGGATGATGAGCAGTCCCAATTCGAGCCACAGGAGCAGCAACAGTGCGCGAAGGAGACGATGTGCCAATTTTATTTCAGTGTTTTTGAAGAGCGGAAATGTGCTCAGAAACATCACGGTAGTCGATATTCATCGCGTAGACTTGCCGGAAGCTTTCGAGTGCGGCGTCGACGTTACCGGCCTGTTCTTCAGCGACGGCCAAATCATATCGCAAGGCGATGATAGTTTCCTGTTCTAATCCAGGCAATTCGAGAGCTCTCTGATACCAGAGGGCGGCAATCTTGGGTTCCATTTTGTCGGTAAACGTAAGACCCAGTAAAGTGCAACATTGCATCGCGTACGGGAATGGCTGGCCATCCTGCACAGCCTTGGCGACTTTCTGGAATTCGCCAATGGCCTCATCGAGCAGGCCCATTTCGCGATAGGCAATTCCGAGGTTGTAGTGGGTCTCCAGGTCCTCACCCTGCTCCTGCTGCTCCATTTCGCCAAGCTCGGCGCGGAATTCCTGGAAAACCTCGCTTAACTGATCCGCGTTTGCGGAAGCGCCGTCAGAAGGAACAGCTGCTGGCGGATGCGGCCTACTTGTAGCACTCTTGGAGACTGTGGAGGGTTGCTTCGCTTGGATCTGTTCCACGGGGGCTGAGGCACCACCAGCAGAGTGCTCGGAAGCCGGCAGTTCCAAGCCTTCCACTTCGGCAACTAACTGGTCCATCAGGGTTTCGGTGTCGGTTGCCTCGTTGCTGCCAGCGGGCTGTGCAACAAGCTCGAGATCGAACTCCGGCATTTCCACCTCCTCGGTGGGCGCTTCGGCAGCTGGAGCGGCGGGCTCGGGCTCGGATTTCGAAGTGAGACTCTCCCATTCGTCCGAGAGGTCAATTTCCGGCTCTGTCGCCGGTTTGGCGCTCGATGCCACCTGTGGCGCAGTCGCGTCCTCAATGGAAAATTCCGGAGGAGCGGCAGCGCCCTGAACCGGAGTGGCGCGGGTGGGCGCGGACGGGGTTGGCGCAGTGGTCGCCACCGGAGTTGCAGCCAATTCTTCTTCCGTGGCGCCGGAAACCCTCTGATACCGACGGCGTAGTTCGGTGAACCGTTCGGCATTTTTAGCGTCGCCGCGCTGAGTATAGATGTGCTCAAGCTGCGCAGCGAGCTCTGCGGTACGGCGATCGTTACCGGAACCGAGGGACAGATCCAGCAGGCGCTCCAGCGTAGGCGCGTGCCCAGGAACGCGCAGCAGAATAGTCTCGAGTAGCTGAATTGCTTTTTGAGAGAGCCCATAGCTCGAAAACAGATCCACATCCGTGAGAGCCTGGCCGATGAATTGCTGAGTCTCTTCATCCAGACCCATTTCATTAGCTGAAGTATCAGCAGGCACTGGAGCGCCGATCAGAGGCTCACGCGCGGGAGGCTGAAACGAGCTTGCATCGAGCTCCGCCGGCGCTGAGGATGCCCGACCAAGCTTTTTCTGGAGCTGGCCGAGGCGCTGGCGAGCCAGTTCGTTATCCGGC
>JASHYE010000423.1 GCA_030043155.1 Candidatus Acidiferrales bacterium
CCGAAGGACAGCCGGACACAGCAAAGAAATAGCGCAGTACAGCCACACGATGCGAGTTTCCATTGTTACAGTGAGCGATTCGGTTTCCACGGGCAAACGCGAAGACCTTTCCGGTAAGTCGCTCGCGGATAAGTGTGCCGAACTCGGCTGGGAAGTGATTTCGCGTTCCGTCGTGCCAGATGATGAGATGCTGATTCGCACGCAATTGCTGGCGCTGGCGGAATGCGGAAAACTCGATGCGGTGCTGACGACGGGCGGCACAGGAGTGGGGCCGCGCGATGTGACGCCAGAGGCTACCGTCGCGGTGGTGACGCGGCAAATTCCGGGACTCGCGGAATTGATGAGGCACACGGGTTTGCAGAAGACGCGAAATGCGGCGCTGTCACGTTCGATTGCAGGCGTACGCGGCGAGTGCCTGATTATCAATTTGCCCGGAAGCCCGCGCGGAGCGGTAGAGTCGTTTGAAGAAATCGCGCAATTATTGCCGCACGCTGTGGCTGTGCTGCATGGGGCGCGGCACGATTAAGTTTTGAGGCGGAATAGAACCTATGTATGTCTTCGTGCTTTGTGTCATTGGGGCTACGGCTCTTCTCTACTACAAGCTCCACGCTATTCAAAAAGAAATTCGAATGAGTCGAAATGAACTCATAAACGAGCTTGTTATCAGCCGACGGACGGCGCAGGGTCTATGTTCCTGTGCGCTCGTGAATGACGAAAACAAGAACCATGAAGAATGGACTTTCCTTTGCCCAGTTTGCGCTGAGAAGGACGAGGAATGAAGTTACCAACGGCTGGCTATTAGGCGATGGAGCCGAACTCATCAAACAAGGGCGTCGGAACGGTGGCAAAGCAGATCGCGATTGCCATGCAGATTCCGTTTTCGCTGGTGGTGCCGATTTTTGTGGGCGGCGGAATCGGTTATTTGCTGGACCGCTGGCTGCATACGAAATTCATTTTCATGATTGTGCTGGGCATCGTGGGATTTGGAATAGGACTTCGGGAAGTGCTGCAACTGGCGAGCGCGGCGGACAAGAAAAATGAGTGAATCGGAAGCGAACGCAATTGAGCGGCGGATCGAGCGGCTGATTGTGGGGCTGGGCGCGGCGATGACGATTGGCGCGGAGATCGGCTGGGGACGAGGGGCAGCGGCGAGCGCCGCGATTGGCACGGCTCTTTGCTGGCTGAATTTTCGATGGTTGCGGCAGGGCGCGGCGGGGCTGATGCGGCTGGGGATTGCCCAGGCAGGCGCGGAAAAGGTGCACGTGCCGCGCAGCGTTCACGCGAAATTTCTCGGACGGCTAGTGTTGGTGCTCCTAGTTGCGTATGTTATTCTGGTGTGGTTGCGGCTGCCTGCGATTGCGTTTTTGTGCGGCGCCGTCGCGGTGATTCCGGCGATTGTGGTTGAATTGTTTTACGAGCTGGCGCACGGGCATCATCGGTGGAAGGCGCTGTAATCCGTAGTTTTCGTTAGACCGAATCCAGATCATTCCTGTTGCAGGAGATTCATGGGCGAAGAGCAGGTTTTAGGTGTAACGAAGCTTGTTAACTGGCTGTTTGCGAAGCCGGCGCTGGCCCTTTTTGCGCTGCTGCATTTGAAGCCGGCGAGCAGTCAGTATCCTATTCCGAATTTTTTCGCGATGGAGCTAGTGGTTTTCGTGTTCGCGATTGTGTTTTTTCTGTGGTTGCGCGCGAGGATGTCTGCGGAGCGCCCTGGAGCAACGCAGCAATGCATGGAGTTTTTCCTGACAAATCCGATGGGCGTGGGCGTGAAAGACCTGCTGGACGATATCGTGGGGCACGGCGCGGAGCGCCATCTTGAGTTAATGGGCTCGATTGGAATGTTTATATTGATTTGCAATCTTGCGGCATTAGTTCCCGGATTTATGTCGCCAACGGCGGAAAAAACGGTTCCGCTGGCGTGTGCCGTAGTCGTGTTTTTGTATTACAACTATGTCGGACTAAAACATCATGGCGCGGGCGGGTACGGCAAAACGATACTGGGCCCGGTCCCGTGGTTGTCGTGGCTGATCGGTCCGATTGAAACGATCAGCCATTTTGCACGTATGCTCTCGCTGACCGTTCGGCTTTGGGCCAACATGATGGTCGGTGAGCTAATCTACATTGTGTTTTTGGGCCTCACTGTCGCCCTTTTTGGTTTTCTGAGTCATGCTAATGCGGCGGGCTATATTGCCGGTGTTCTTCCCGTTGGCATTCCGATAATTTTGCTTGTCTTTCATGTTTTTGAGGCTTTCCTGCAGGCGTTCATTTTCACGATCCTTGCGATTGTGTACCTGGGCCTTGCGGTTGCAGAAGAGCACTAGAGTGATATTCATCCGGCATTATCGCTGGCAGTGTGAGCCCGGCTGCACGGTGTCTGGGAACCACCTCCTGACGGCAAATTCATAACGAGGAGAAGGTATGACGAAAAAGGTGTTGTGGTTTTTGAGTGCATTGGCGACGGCATTGGTAGTTGCGCCGGCGGCGTTCGCGCAGACGGCCCCAGCTGCGGGCGCAACTGATTGGGTAGGCGCGGCGGCCTCGGTTGGATTGGGGCTAGCGGCGCTTGGTTGCGGCATTGGCCAGGGCAAAGCGACAGCTTCGGCGTGCGAGGGAACGGCACGCAATCCGGGTGCGGGCGGGCCAATCCGAATCGTGTTCATTATCGGCGTGGCGCTGATTGAATCGCTCACGCTTTACGCGCTGGTAGTTGCGTTTTTGAAGTAGTCGGCAAGATATTCTATTTTTGATGCCCGAAGTTCGCGGAAGCGAGCTTCGGGTTTTTTGTTTGCGCCAACACCGTTTGTGGAGGGAGGAGAATTCCGAATTCGTTCTAATGCA
>JASHYE010000050.1 GCA_030043155.1 Candidatus Acidiferrales bacterium
CCGACGCGGCCGGAGATTTCGATTTCGCCTTCGGTGGGGTCGGTGATGCGCGAGAGAATTTTCAGCAGCGTGGATTTGCCGGCCCCGTTGCGGCCGATGATGCCGACGATTTCGCCGCGCTGAACGTTAAAAGATACGTCTTTCAGCGCCCAGAAGGTGCGCGGGCCGTGGCCATTCGACTCCTCGCCGCGATCGGACCGCGAAAAGACCGAAGTAATCGAGTCGCGAAGCGTCCTGTAGCTCCGCCTCCTTGCGCCAATCTGGTAAAGCTTGCCGACACCACGAATCGATACGGCTATATCATTAGATTGCGGCAAGATGTTTCCATCCACGGGCAGCGATTACCCTGAATATAGTAACCGGAGTCAGAGCACCAGAGCAATCATACGGTGCAACTATCACGATGATGCTTGCGCGCTCATTCGAGTTACATCGGCGCAGGTTCAAAGGGCGCAACTCCGGGCTTCTCATTCTCCGATCTCGGTTGCTCTTTTCACGGTGAGTCTTGGTGTGTCGGATAGCAGCCAAGGATGCGAACATCGCTCGCGCACGCGCGCAATTCGTCGAGTGCGCGCACGGTTCCCCGCTCGTTCAGCGAAGTTTGCAGGTCCAGATAGAAGCGGTACTGCCACGGATGCCCGGCAATGGGCCGGCTTTCGATTTTCAGCAGGCTGATACCGCGACGGGCGAAAACTTCGAGCGCGCGATTCAGCGCGCCCGGCTTGTGTTCCAGATGAACGACAAGGGACAATTTATCGGATTTGTCGCTTGGCTCCGGGGAAGCAGCAAGGAGCAGGAAGCGCGTGAAGTTTTCACGATGGTCTTCGATATGTTCCAGCAGAATCCTGCCGCCGTAAATCTGCGCGGCGCTTCTTCCGGCAATCGCGGCGCGCGAAGAATCGCGCGCGAAAATGATTTCCCGCACGCTTCCTGCAGTGTCCAGCGCGGGCACACGCAGGATTCGAGGATGCGTTCGAAAGAATTCCTCACACTGAGCGAGTGCAACGGGATGCGACTCCGCGCTCTCGATGTCTTCGAGTGATGCGTCCGGCGTGCCGATTAAATTGTGCGCGATCGGCAGAATTACTTCGCGGACGACCTGAAGATGACTCTCGAGAAGCAAGTCGTAGCATCTATGCACAGAGCCTGCCAGCGAGTTTTCGATCGGCGCGAGCGCATAATCGGCGATGCCGTCCTGCACGGAGGAAAAGAGCGCCTCGAAAGTCGGCCTCGGCACAGTTTCGATTCGCGCACCGAGTAGCGCGGTGGCTGCTTCTTCACTGAAGGCGCCGGGCTCGCCCTGAAACGCAACTCGCGGAAGTGGGTTTCCACTCGTCATTGTCGCGCCCCGCGAAAGGGTTCTCGCGGGCCGTAACAGTAGCACCGATTCGCATCGGATGCGATGCGCACTGTGTAAATTGGTCCCTCGCCCGGGAATCAATCCACCCGATTCTCTATTTGCTCTGATGCGCTGGGAGGAATATCCTCGGTTGCAGCATTAAGACACCGGGAGGGGGCGTGCGCAAGGACCCGTTGCGCTCAATTCTCGGAATCGGCGCTGATGAAGTTGCGCGCATGCCCAAATCCAAAATAGCGATTTATGGACCGCACCAGCAGACCTGAACGCGCCGCTTCGCTCGCGGCCCCAGGCGTGCACGCCGCGCGCGTCATCGCAATCATTACGCTGGCGCTTTTCGTGTCAGCCTTTCCTTCTCCCGTGTACTGGCAGCAGAGCGAAATTTCCCAGCTTTTCGCGAAGTACGGCTTCAAGACGAATATCGTCAAGCCGCCCAGCGGAATCCTTGCGCACGAATATTTGGTTCCCGCGGGCCCCTACACTCAGCTTTTTGACTGGGACACATATTTTATGGGCATTGCGCTCAGTTACGATGGAGTGGGTATGCCGCTCGAAAATTCCGTCAAGGATTTTCTCGATTTCACCGACGAGAATTACGGGTCGAAGGGCTACACGCCGCGCGAAATCGCCACCAATGCGCCTGACGCGCTTCCGCAAATGTGCAAGCCGTTTCTGACGCAAATGGCTCTGCGGGCCTCCGAAACTTTGCACGATTACGATTGGCTGCGCGAGCCGAGCGGCCCGACGCGCCTCAGTTATTATCAGAAACTTGCCGACACGCTCGCGTTTTGGGAACTGGCGCGCCGCTCTCACGACGGACTTTTCCGCTGGTTCAACGGCGTCGAGAGCGGCGTGGATAATAATCCCGCCGTTTCCGACGATCCTGCGGACATTTCCGAAGGCGTCGACCTTCAGTGCTACATCTACCGCGAATATCTCGCCATGGGCATTCTCGCGACAAAACTTGGCAAAGAAGCGGACGCGAATTCTTATCGCGAAAAGGCGCGTGAACTGGCGAATCTGGTCCGCACGAAAATGTGGTCCGCGCGCGACGGCATGTTCCTCAACATCGATTCTCGCACTGGGAAATTTGTCCATATCAAAACATGGACGAATTTCGTGCCGCTTTGGGCCGGCATTGCCACGAAATCGCAAGCAGATGAAATGATTCGCATGCACCTGCTGAATCCGCGCGAATTCTGGTCGCCCAATGGAATTCGCACCATTGCCGCGACCGAGCCTCTTTACAATCCGCGCTCAGGCTATTGGCAAGGGCCCGTCTGGGTAATTTCGAATTACCTGTTGATGCACGGGCTCGACAACTATGGCTACAAGAAGGAAGCCATCCAGCTTGCCAATGAAACCGTTTCACTGCTCGTGCGCGATCTGCACGCGACCGGCGGCATGAATGAAAACTACAATCCTGAAACCGGCGCGCCGGACGCCGCAGGACACTTCGTGAGTTGGGATTTGCTCGCCGAGCACATGCAGGAAGAAGCTCAGAGCGGCGCCGATCCCACGCTGCCGCTGAAATGAGCCGGATAAATTTCTGCTGGGCATTCGGTCATCAGCGAACGGTTGTCTTTTTGATTTCTACCGGCATCTAAATTGAGCATGCCACGCAAATTCTTTCCGACTTGGTCCTCAGAAGCGCTTCGTTCTTCGATTCAAACCAGCGCGACGAAAGCTTATCGTCATGTTCGCATCGATCCCAGCGCGTATCTTCGCCACGCGCAGCGTTCTCTGCGCCTGCCGATAGAAAAGTGGGAAGATGTTTTTGATCTTGGCGCGCAGAATGTCAGGCCTCACGCCGACAGCGTGATTCGCGCTTCTTCCAAAGCCGCGGCGCTCGAAGGAATGGGCCTTGGTCTCGGCGGCCTGATCACCATTGTGCCTGATCTGGGATTTCTTTCCACCATCACTCT
>JASHYE010000424.1 GCA_030043155.1 Candidatus Acidiferrales bacterium
GCCGCGTCCACGACGCTGACCCAAATCACATCCACCAAAGACTTCCAGGTCGAGCAAGGCAGCACGTGCATCGAGGGCGGAAACTATTCGGCCGGAGAGAGTTGCACTTTGCTGGTGCGCTTTACTCCACAGGGTGCGGGACGGCGTCTGGGCAAATTGACGGTTTCACACACTGCTTCAGCCACGCCTTTTGCTCTTGGCCTCGGCGGCTACGGATATGCGCCGGTTGTCAGCTTCACCCCGGCGGTAATCTCAACAGTGTCTGGCACCTATCCGTCGAGCAAGGGCCTGCTGACTAGCGCCCAGAATCTTACCGTCGATGGCAGCGACACCCTCTACATCGCTGACACCGGCAACGGAATCATCCGCTATTTGAACTCCAGCGGAACCGTCACCTCTCTCGTTACCGGTCTGACGGATCCCCTCAGCCTCGCCTCCGACAACTTCGGCGATCTGTACTTCGACGAGCCGTCGCAAAATGAGGTTTGGGTTGACTTCAACTACGGAGACGTCTCCCCGATGAATGGCACCGGCTCGGGCACCTGCACGGTCTCGTCCCCGTGCCTTTTCGAAAATGAGGCCGTCACAGATCCGCAACAAATGAGCATGGATCAGAACAACAGTCTGTTTATCGTGAATAACTCATATGACGCGATCGAGTCTGCGGTGCAGCCGGAGCCAGCCAATTTCTTCTATATCAGCAACCCATTTGCTTACCAGGAAAGCTATCCGGATGCCTTCGCGGTGGATGCCGACGACAACCAATATTCTTTCTGGAACAGTCCAGGCGCCCAGTGCGAAATCGCCATGCAAACTCTCTACGACGCGCAAAACTATATCGCTACCTATACCAAGGTCGCCGGCACCAGAGCCTGTGGATATGCAGGTGATGGCGGGCAGGCGGGCAACGCCGAGATAAGCACAGAGGTCGGCCAGATCTTCTTCGACATCGCCGGCGACATGTATTTCTCCGATACGAAGAATCAGCGCGTCCGCGAAATCAACGCTGTAACCGGAATCATCAACACCATCGCGGGAACGGGAACGGCGGGCTACACCGGTGATAGCGGCGCAGCCACGTCTGCGACTCTAAGCTCTCCAACTGGGGTGACCGTAGATTCGCAGGGGCAGGTGTATATCATAAGCGCAGCTGCGGCGACCGGAACAGCGCAGGTCGTCCGCAAACTCGGTCCCAACGGGATCCTAGCCTTCGGCTCACAATTAAAAGGCTCATCCAGCGCCGCGCACGTGGTGACGGTAACGAACATCGGCAACTCGGCGATGGACCTTACCAACGCGGTCTTCACCGGCACGAACGCAAGTGCTTTTAAAGTCGACCCCACTACGACTAGTTGTAGTCTCGTCGCCGGGGCCACTCTAAATGCCGGGCAAACCTGCAAGGTGGGCATAATCTTCACGCCCACCGCCGCAGGCAGCTATTCGGCCAACTTCGTAATGTTGGACAATACCGTGACCAATTCAAACACCGTTCAGCTGAGCGGCACGGGCACGCTGCCTGCGCCCACATTCACCATCACCTCGCCAGCCACGGGAACTTCGGTCACGTCAGGAACTGCAGTAACGTTTGCCGTCAGCGTGACCTCTTCATCTTCGCCGGCGCCAACGGGCACGGTGACCTTCAAGGTGGGTACAACCTCGTTGGGCACCGTCACACTCTCTTCCGGAACGGCGTCTGTCAGTGTGACGGAAACCACCGCCGCCACGTATACGCTCTCCGCGACTTACAGCGGCGACTCAAACTATGCGGCGGCTGGCCCCATCACGCGAACCTATACGGTAACGGCAGCGGCGGATTCGGCAGAGGTGAAGTTCACTAAGCCTTCGGCGACACAGGCACAGAGGCCCACCAGCGCCATCGCTCTGGCGGTCACCGTCACAGCTAAAACGGCGCCCGCACCCACGGGCAAGGTGAAGTTCTCCGTGGACGGCAAGTCTGTCGCCACGTCGGCCATCGTTTCGGGGAGGGCGTCGGCGAATGCGGGAAAGCTCGCGGTCGGTACGCACACCTTGACGGCCGCCTACAGCGGTGACCGGCATCATGCAGCATCCAAGACGAGCGAGAAAATCACCGTATCCGTGAGCCCAGAGCAGCAACGCCCTCCCCAGCCTAACGCGGCTGCGGGGCATGCTGTATCCCAATAGCCTAAACGACGAACGAGGTTCCTCTACCAAGTTGGTACCAAGTTGGGCCGCCTGCACCTTGGGCGGCCCAGCCACATCGGAATACAGCATTCTGGCTTTGTAGCGCACAGCTCCGCGCTTGCAGCGAAGTTCTTCGGCTGTTCGCTCTTTATGTCCGCCCTTGCAATGCTCCAGAAATCTTGCGTCTCTTCCTCATTTGTGCGCATCTAACCGCGCACATGTTGGCGTTGTCCTGGATCCCATCGCGCCCGAAAGGAACCATCGTGAACACCGCTCTTCTAAATTTCGCGGCCCTCCTCGCAATTCCGAGCGCCGTCATCTGGTCCTATCTCGTTTTCTGGATAATTCTCGTTATCGGCCTCGTCGTCATTTTTCTCACCGGCGACTGGCAAAAATCTCGTGGATTCGACAAGCTCATCCTCTTCGGCGCCGTCTTCTACGCGGCGCCCATCGCCGCCTTCGGTACCGAACATTTCACCATCACTCACGAAATCGCCTCGATGGTGCCGAAGTTCGTTCCCTGGCATCTCTTCTGGGCCTACTTCGTAGGTGCCTGCTTCATCGCTGCCGGACTAAGCCTCGTCACCCGAATCCAAACGCGCCTCGCCGCGAGTTTGCTCGCGCTTACCTTTTTTATTTTCGTCGCGCTGATGGACGCCCCCGCTTGGGCCACAGATCTCCACAATCGCTTCGCCGCGGCGCTCATGCTGCGCGAACTATCCTTCGGCGCCGGCGCCCTGGCCCTGGCGGCCAGCCTTACCGCTCACTCGCGCGAACGTCTCCGCCGCATCCTCGCGACAATCGCGCGCTATTTCATCGCCATCGCCGTGCTCTTTTACTGCTTCGAGCAATTCCGCCACGCCGACCACGTCCCCGGCATTCCCTTGGGAAAAATCACTCCCGCGTACGTCTTCGGCCACGCCGTCTGGACGTACCTCGCCGCAGCGCTCTACGTTGTCCCGGGAATTTTGTTGCTTGTCGGTAAGAAAACCCGCCTCGCAGCGGCGTGGATTGGCCTGACCGTGCTCTTCATGGTCTTGGTCGTCTACGTTCCCATCGCCGTCGCGGAACGCGCCAGCCTTGAAGGCATCAATTATATAGCCGATACTCTGATGTACTGCGGAGCCATCCTCCTCCTTGCCCGCGCCATGCCCCACGAATCCGCAGCGCGAATCATCAGCTGATCAGCATCCGTGCGAAACCTAGTCGCTCGCCGCTACCGCTCGCCACTGTTCTTGATGTCATCCCGAACCCAGCCCGCTGCTGTTGCGGGATGGCGGTGAGGGACCTGCTGTTGCCTTTGTAGCGCAGAGCTTCGCATTTCGAAGTTCTGCGGTTTTTGCCCTTCGTGT
>JASHYE010000051.1 GCA_030043155.1 Candidatus Acidiferrales bacterium
CTGAAGGTCGCGTTTCATTCGCTGAAGCGGACGCCCGGGCTGGCGTTGACGGTGATCGTGACGCTGGCGCTTGGCATTGGCGCGAACGCGGCGATTTTCACGCTGGTGCGCGGCGTGTTGCTGAAACCGCTGGTGAATCGCGGCGAGAACCGCCTGATTTATATCCAGCAGAGCGCGATGGGACTCGGCGAGCCGGACACGACGTGGTCGGTGCCGGAAATCAACGACCTGAAGGCCAGCGTTCATTCCATCGCGAGATTCGGCGACTTTTCGACCATCGGATTCACGATGATCGGCTTGGGCGAGCCGCGCGAAGTGCAGGCGGGAGTGGTGGGCGGAAACTATTTTGACGTGATGGGGCTGAAGCCGGTGCTTGGGCGGCTGATCGGTCCACAGGACGATGGAGCGAAGGCGGCGGGAGTGGTGGTGCTGACGTATCGGTTCTGGAGCACCGCGTTTCACAAAGACCCGACGGTGATTGGAAAAACGGTGCGGCTGGGAAGCATTGGGGACCGTTCTGCGACAGTGATCGGCGTGCTTGAGCCTTCAATTCCCTACCCCGCGGATACACAAATTATCGCGAACATTGTGACGAGTCCGCATCATCTGTCGGCGACGATGGTGACGGGGCGGGTCCATCGCATGACGGAGCTGTTTGGGCAGCTTGCTCCTGGCGTGACGCTGGATCAGGCGCGCAGCGAACTGCGCACTGTCTACGCCAATATGCAGAAGGACCATCCGGAAGCGTATCCGCCGCACGATGGTTTTGCCATTGGCGCGAAAATGCTGCGGGACCAGGTTACGTCGGGCGCGCGGACTGTTCTGCTGGTGCTGCTGGCGGCTTCGGGGCTGGTGTTCATCATCGCGTGCTGCAACGTAGCGAATTTGATTTTGGCGCGGACGGTGCGGCGCGAAGGCGAGCTGTCGATTCGCGCGGCGCTTGGCGCAGGAACGGGCGCGCTGCGGCGAATGCTGCTGGCGGAAAGTTTGTTGCTTTGCGGCGCGGGGGCGGCGCTTGGCATAATCAGCGCGCAGCCGCTGGTGGCGATTTTGGCGCGGTATGCGTCGCGGTTCAGCGTGCGTGCCGTTGGTTTGACAGTGGACTGGAGCATGCTGTGGGTGGGAGCGGGGCTGGCAATCGTGGCTGCGATAATTTTGGCGTTTGTGCCGAGGCTGCCGTCGGCGGATAGATCGAACGGGCTGAACGTATCGGCCGGCGGAGTTCGCATCACGAGCAGCACGAAACGGAATCAGAGGATTTTTGCGGTGACGCAAATCGCGGCGTCGTTTGTGCTGCTGGCGGGCGCGACGATGCTGGTCACTACGCTGATCGCGCTGCAAAGAACGCAAACTGGGATGGACACGCGACACGTGCTGGCGATTGACGTTCCTGCGATGACGTATGGAAAGACGCCGCAACAGGTGATCGAATTTTACAAAGAGGCGATGCGGCGAGTGGAAGCGCTGCCGGGAGTGGTCAAGACGGCGTACGGCGATGTTGAGCCGTGGCGCGATGCCAGCGTGTTCGGTCCGGGGCTGCAATTTTCCGGGGATGGACACGTGCACGTTGCAACCCAGGAAGATCCTCGGGCGGAGCCGCGCACGATTTCGCCAGGATATTTTGCGGCCCTGGGCGTTCCGCTCATCGAGGGGCGCGATTTCAATGAGTTGGACGGGCGGGAGGGGAGCGAGCCTGTGGTGATCGTGAGCGAGACGCTGGCGCAGCGGATGTTTCCGAATGAAGACGCGCTGAACCGGCATGTATATTGGACAGATCCCGTGCTGCAATTCCTTCCGGGAACGACGGAAGAGAAGGCGCGGTTCACGTCGCCGCATCGCATCATCGGCGTTGTGCCGGATATTGATGACGAGCATGTGGTTCCTCAACCGACGGCGACGATTTATGCCGCATTCGACTCGAATGACGGTTTTATGTTTGGCGGGCATCTCTTCATTCATACCAGCATTAATCCGTACTCACTGGTCACGCCGGTGACGCAAACGATTCGCGAAATGTCTGTGGAGCAGCCAGTGGAACATGCTGCGACGCTGCAGGATATTCGCGCCGAAGTGCTCGCGCCAGACCGGTTGAATTCGATGGTGTTTGGAGTTTTTGCGGCGGTGGCGCTTTTGATTGCGGTGGTTGGCGTCGCGGGTGTGTTGGCGTTTTCTGTGAGCGCGCGGACGCGAGAGTTCGGTATCCGAATGGCGCTGGGATCGGAGCCGGGGCACATCCTGAGAGGCGTGATTCGCGAGGGCGCAATGATGGCGCTCGGCGGCGTTGTGGTGGGAGGGGCGCTCGGTTACGCAGCCGCTCGGTTGATTAGCAGGTATGTTCTTGAGATGCAGATGCCGGGCGTTTTACCGATAGTGGTTTCCGCGTTTGTGCTGTTGGCAGCCGCGGTTATTGCGTCGACGTTGCCCGCCGCGCGAGCCGCGCGCGTAGACGTGATCCAAGCGCTGCGTGCGGAGTAGAGCAGTGGCTAGTGGCGAGTGACTAGCAAGCGAAGAGCAATTCCGGAAAGCAAATGAGCCCTCGGTTGCGCCCGGCAGCAAACAGCTCCGCGAAATAGTCAGGTGCAGGCATGGAGAGCTCGGTTCATTCAGATTGCGGGATCATAGAGAAGCAAGTCGTGAATAACGAGAGAAGCAAGCTGCGGACCAGCCGCGAAGAATTAGTGCTTGCTAACTTAACTAGAGGGGGAGCAGAGTAGCAGCGCACAATCGAGGCGAAACGTGGCTCCGGAGAAGCTCCCCTCCTCCTCCAAATCCGGACCAGAACAACGGCGCAGTAGCCGCTTCCCCGTAGTTGTACCCCTGGAAGTCTTCTGGCGCGAAGCGAATGGCGCAGAATTCAAAGAGCAGGCGCAGGCTTCGGAAGTGAATGCGCATGGCGCGCTGCTGCAAATGAAAATTTATCCGACGACGGGCCTCGAAGCGGAAGTCACCAACCGGCTGACGGCGCAGAAAGCGCGCGCGCGAATCGCAGCGTTGCGACGAACGCGAAGCGGAGAAATTCAGGGAATCGCGATCGAGCTGGTCGCGCCGGACGAAGGATTTTGGGGACTGAATTTTCAGCTTCGCAAAACGAGCGCGGAGCTGCTGCGGCTGGAGCAAGGGATCAAATCCGGCGA
>JASHYE010000425.1 GCA_030043155.1 Candidatus Acidiferrales bacterium
GACGGGCCGACGTTCATCGAATGCAAGACATATCGATGGTACGGGCATTCGGAAATTGATCCTGCAAAGTATCGAATGAAAGAAGAAGTGGACGCGTGGAAGAAGCGCGATCCGCTGGTACTCTTCGAAAAGGTTCTTCGCGACAAGAAACTCCTCAACGACGAATCAAAAGACAAAATCGCCAAGGAAATCACACAGGAAATCAACGAAGCGGTCGAGTTTGCCGAGCAGAGTCCGTATCCAGATGCTTCGGAACTCGCCGACCACATCTGGGCGCCGGAAAAATAAAAGGGGACAGAAGAAAAATGGCACGGAATATCACGATGATTGACGCCATCACAGAAGCGATGGCGCAGGAGATGGAATGCGACGATCGCGTATTTGTGATGGGCGAAGATATCGGCCTTTCCGGCGGCGTGTTCAAGGCAACGCAGGGGCTTTACGACAAATTTGGTGAAGAGCGCGTGCTGGATACGCCTTTGGCCGAGGGCAACATCATCGCGTCGGCGATCGGCGCTTCGATGGTCGGACTGAGGCCGATTGCGGAAATTCAATTTGCGGATTTTATTACGCCGGCGATGGAGTCGCTGGTGCAGCAAGCGTCGAAGATTCGTTATCGCAGCGCGGGCGGATATGGATGTTCCCTGACGGTGCGGATTTGCTGCGGTGGCGGAACGGGCGGCGGGCTATATCACTCTCAGGAAAATGCATCGTGGTTCGTGCATGAGCCAGGACTGAAAGTGGTTATGCCGTCGACGCCGTATGATGCGAAGGGATTGTTGCTCGCGGCGATTCGCGATCCGAATCCGGTACTGTATTTCGAGCATAAGAAACTGTACCGCACGGCAAAAGGCGACGTGCCCGAAGGCAATTACACGGTTCCGATTGGCAAAGCCGAAACGCGGCGCCAGGGGCGGGACATGACCGTGGTGACATATGGCTACATGACTTCGCTATGCCTGGAAGCTGCGGAGAAAATGGCGAAGAACGGCGTGGAAGCGGAAGTGATTGACTTGCGCACGCTTTCCCCGATCGACAAAGAAACCGTGCTGGAATCGGTGCGACGCACGAACAAGTGCCTGATCGTCCATGAAGACAAGCGCACGCTGGGAATCGGCGGAGAAATTTCCGCGATTGTGGCCGAGGAAGCCTTCGAAGATCTGGACGGGCCGATTGTGCGCATCACGGGGCCAGACATTCCGGCGATCCCGTTCGCGCCGCCGCTGGAGCACGCGTGGATGGTCAATACGGATAAAATTGTCGCGGGCATGGAGAAGCTCGCGGCTTACTAAGCACAACTGATTTTTGTGAGTGGCGGGCGGCGTCGGCGAAACGTTTTACGCCGACGCCTAGCTCTCTCGAAGTGAAGCGAAATGGCAGCGGACCTTCCTAAAGTCCTTTCACTGGCTACGGAATCATCTTCGAAGCTGAGTTATGACAACCATCCCCTCGCGCACGTTAACGATCATGTCGTCCGCATCAGCGTGATGACGCAGCCGTATCATTGGCACGCGCACCCCAATTCCGACGAGACTTTCCTTGTGATCGACGGTCGGCTAAAAATTGAGTTCGAAAACGGATCGCTGGAGCTCGGCCCAGGCCAAATGACGACAGTGCCCAGAGGGGTTCGCCACCGGACGTCGCCGATTGGCGCTCGCTCTGTGAATCTCACATTTGAGTTGGCTCAAAGCAAGACCGTTGCGGATTAAGACGCCTGGCTTTTTGTTTTGCGCATCCAAGAAGCAAGCAAAGCGCGTATGCGATATATGAGGCGCAATTCGAAATTTCCGGCGTTGTGGCTTGCGGTCGCAGGCGTTTTGGCGTCACTCATTCTGCTGCCGCCTGCGTTCGCGCAAAAGAGCGCGGAAGGACTACAGCCGCAGCAAGGACCGCATACCGTCGTGTGGCTTATATCGAACCGCAAGAGCCTGGTTCCGGGGAGGCGAATCTGGGTCGGCATATGGTTCGAGTTAGAGAAAGGCTGGCATGTTTACTGGGTGAATCCGGGAGATTCCGGCGAGCCACCGAAAATTCAATGGCAGGTGCCGACGGGATTCCGTGTTGCAGCGATCGAGTGGCCTGCGCCGGAGAAGCTCGCTGCGCCGTCGATTGTGGACTACGGATACGAGAACGAAGTGGTCTTGGTCGCTCCACTGACTGTGCCGGCAAGTCTGCGAGACGGCGGAAGCGTAACAGTCGGCGCGAAAGTAAATTGGCTGGTATGCCGCGAGATGTGCATACCGGGCAAGGCCCAACTTTCGCTAACACTGCCGGTAAACAGCAAGGTCAAGGGATGGAAAGGCACTGCTCCTTCGGCTGACGTCGCGGAGTTGATCAATGCGCGTGCTGCGGTGCCAAAGCCATTACCCGCCGCGTGGAAAGTTTACACGACGAATGAAGAAAACGATTTTGTGTTGACGATTGAAACCGGAAAACAGGAAAACACGGCGACGTTCTTCCCGTTGGAGGCAGAACAAATCAATAATGCCGCTGTGCAGGCTGCGACACCTTTTTCGCGTGGCGTGCGTCTAAAATTGCAGAAATCGGACGGACTGCTGAAGACCATCGCACGGCTACGTGGGGTACTTGAGTTAGGTTCAGGGCGCGCGTACGAAATCACGGCGCCCGTTTACACATCATCCAGAGCGAAATCGTAACGGTCCAAGATTTCAGTCCAAGACTGAGGAGGGGAAACCATCATGAAAAGGAAAATCTTTTCGGGCTTGGTTGTATTTGCGTGCGCGGCGATGATTTCAACTCTCGCATGGGCGGTGCGCGTGGGCGAATCTGCGCCGGATTTCACGGCGACGGATTCGAACGGACAGACGCATCATCTGTCCGACTATCGCGGGAAATTTGTCGTGCTGGAATGGACGAATCGCGGCTGCCCGTACACGCGGAAACATTACGAGAGCGGCAACATGCAGCGTTTGCAGCAGGAATGGACCGCGAAGGGCGTCATCTGGCTGACGGTGCTTTCGTCGGCTCCGGGGAAACAGGGTTACATGGACGCGTCGGATGAAAACGCATATCTCAAACAGGAGAATGCGCATCCCACAGCGGCGCTGCTGGATCCGACGGGCGCGCTGGGACATTTGTACGACGCGAAGACCACGCCGGATATGTATGTCATCAATCCGCAGGGCGTGCTTGTCTACGATGGCGCAATTGACGATCGGCCCACGACCGACGTTGCCGACATCCAAGGCGCAAAAAATTATCTGAACGAAGCGCTCGAAGAAGCGATGAGCGGAAAGCCGGTGGGCGATCCGGTCACGCGGCCGTATGGATGTTCAGTGAAATACGCAGGCGAATAGGCGAAGGTTAAGAATTGCGGAGTAGCGCCGCTTTTTCATTCTCGTGCAGCGATTTTCAGCCGCTGATTGCTTATGTCAGGCTGCGGCCGCCGTCGACGGCGAGAATCTGGCCGGTGACAAATTCGGTTGTGGCGAAGAAAAAAACGGCGTCGGCGATTTCCGAGCCTTTGCCGGTGCGATGGAGCGGCGCGCGGCGAATGTAGTCTTCGTCAGGCTCCTCTCCGGGAAACTGAATCGTGCCGGGCGCGACGCTGTTGACGAGAATCTCAGGAGCGAGGGCGCGAGCGAGACAGCGCGTCAGCATTGTGACTCCCGCTTTGGAAACGCAATAATGCGTGAATTTCGGCCACGGAAGCATTCCGCCAAGAGAGGAGATATTGATGATGCGTCCATGGCCGCTGCGTTTCAGAAGCGGCGCGGCAGCCTGGGCGCAGAGAAATTGCGCCTTGAGATTTGTGGACATGATGGTGTCCCACTGCTCTTCGGTAAGGTCGAGAAAATCAGCGGCGAAAAACATTCCGGCATTGTTGACGAGAATGTCGAGGCGCCCGAATTCGCCTTCAATCTTCTGAAACATTTGCTGGACTTCCTGCTTCACGGAAACATTTGCGGGAATCGCAAGCGCACGGCGGCCGAGTTTGCGGACATCGGAGGCGAGGCTCTCCGCCTCTGGTTTTGACGAAGCATAGTTGATGACAACGTCGGCGCCTTCCGCGGCGAGTTTTTCCACAATGCTGTGGCCGATGCGTTTTGCGCCGCCGGTTACCAGCGCCACACGGCCCGCGAGAGCTTGCGGCATGGGATCCTCCTCAGACGCAGTTCGAAATTAGCACCATCCCAAGTCCGGGGGCAACGTTTTGACGGCGGTTCGGCGCAAACGCGATAGAATTGCGCCCGGCAAACATGTGGGAGGCGAAATGAAGCTTGATTTGCTGGCGATTGCGGCGCATCCGGACGACGTGGAGCTGACCTGTGGCGGCACGCTGATCAAGATGGGACGGCGCGGATATAAAACGGGCGTTCTCGACTTAACCCGAGGCGAGATGGGCACACGCGGCACTCCGGAGACGCGGCTGCATGAAGCGGCGGAG
>JASHYE010000426.1 GCA_030043155.1 Candidatus Acidiferrales bacterium
GGCACGGAAGGACGGTTGGGAGGACAGGCCGACGTGCCGGGCGTCGCGGGCACGTGGAAGGATTTGACCGACTCCGTAAATTCCATGGCCGGAAACCTGACTGGTCAGGTTCGCAACATCGCCGAGGTGACGACGGCTGTGGCCAGCGGCGACCTCTCGCGCAAAATCACGGTGGACGTGAAGGGCGAAATTCTCGAATTGAAAGACACCATCAACACGATGGTGGACCAGTTGAACGCGTTCGCGGGGGAAGTGACGCGCGTGGCGCGCGAAGTCGGCACGGAAGGCAAACTCGGCGGACAGGCGCAAGTGCCGGGCGTCGCAGGCACTTGGAAAGATTTGACCGACAATGTGAATTTCATGGCCAGCAACCTGACCGGTCAGGTGCGTAATATCGCGGAAGTGGCCACCGCGATTGCGAATGGCGACCTATCCAAGAAAATTACCGTCGACGTCCGCGGTGAAATTTTGCAGCTCAAGGAAACCCTCAACACGATGGTTGAGCAGTTGCGTTCCTTCGCGGCTGAAGTCACGCGCGTGGCTCGTGAAGTCGGTTCCGAAGGGCGCCTCGGCGGTCAGGCCAACGTTCCTGGTGTGGCGGGCACGTGGAAGGATTTGACGGACTCGGTGAACGCTATGGCCGGAAATCTCACCGGCCAGGTTCGAAACATTGCCGAAGTCACCACGGCCGTGGCGCGCGGCGACCTCTCGCGCAAAATCGCCGTAGATGTGAAAGGTGAGATTCTCGAGCTGAAGAACACCATTAACACCATGGTGGACCAGTTGAACGCTTTTGCCGCTGAAGCGTCGCGCGTGGCGCGCGAAGTCGGCACGGAAGGCAAGCTCGGCGGTCAGGCGCAAGTTCCTGGCGTTGCGGGCACATGGAAGGATTTGACCGACAATGTGAACGTTATGGCCGCAAACCTCACCGAACAGGTGCGCGGCATTGTGAAAGTGGTTACGGCCGTGGCGACCGGCGATCTTACGCAAAAGCTCACCGTCAACGCCAAGGGTGAAGTGGCCGCGCTTGCGGAAACCATCAACAATATGACCGGCACACTGGCCACCTTCGCCGATCAGGTGACCACCGTCGCCCGCGAAGTCGGCGTCGAAGGCCGCCTGGGCGGTCAAGCCAACGTGCCCGGAGCAGCGGGAACCTGGAAAGACCTCACTGGTAACGTCAATCTTCTTGCAGACAACCTCACCAACCAGGTTCGCGCGATTGCGGAAGTCGCCACCGCTGTTACAAAGGGCGACCTCACGCGCTCGATCCAAGTTGAGGCTCGAGGCGAAGTGGCGGAGTTGAAGGACAATATCAACACCATGATTGACAACCTCCGCCTCACCACTGATCGCAATACGGAACAGGACTGGCTCAAGACCAACCTTGCCCGGTTCACCAGCATGCTTCAGGGCCAGCGTGATCTGGCCACCGTCGGCCGTCTGCTTCTTTCCGAATTGACTCCGCTGGTGAACGCGCAACAGGGCGTGATTTACCGCATGGATGAATCCGAAGACTCGAAGCAGATGGTTTTGCTTTCTTCTTTCGCTGATAACAGTGAGGACGGCCATTATCCGTTCCTTCGGATTGGCGAAGGTCTTGTCGGTCAGTGCGCGCTCGAAAAGCGCCGCTTGCTCATCACCGAATTGCCGTTGAACGCCACGCCGATTCGCTCTGGACTGTTTGAAGCTATCCCGCGAAACGTGATTGTTCTGCCCGTGCTTTTTGAAGGCAGCGTTAAGGCCGTAATCGAGCTCGCCACCCTTAACACGTTCACTGCTTCCCAACTGACTTTCCTTGATCAGCTTACGGCCAGCATTGGCATCGTGCTGAACAGCATCGAGGCCACTATGCAGACCGAGGGCCTGCTGAAACAGTCGCAGCAGCTTGCCGCGGAACTGCAGACTCAGCAGAAGGAATTGCAGCAGACCAATGAGCAACTCGGCTTGAAAGCTCAGCAGCTTGCGGAACAAAACGCCGAGGTTGAGCGCAAGAATCAGGAAATCGAGCAGGCCCGCCGCGCACTTGAGGAAAAGGCCAAGGAGCTCGCTCTCACCTCAAAATACAAATCCGAATTTCTGGCCAACATGTCCCACGAACTGCGTACTCCGCTCAATAGCATTCTCGTCCTTGGGCAACAGCTGAGCGATAACGCCGATCGCAATTTGACTCCGAAACAGGTCGAGTTCGCGCGCACCATTCACGGAGCTGGCACGGATTTGCTGAACCTCATTACGGACATTCTTGACCTCTCGAAAATCGAATCCGGCACCGTCTCCGTTGAAGCCGAGGAAGTTTTCTTCGCCGGACTCCTCGAGATGGTAGCGCGCCCGTTCCGTCACGAGGCGGAGAACAAGCGCCTCACGTTCGAGGTTTTCTCCGATGCGCGTTTGCCACGCAGTTTGGTAACGGACGCCAAGCGCCTCCAGCAGGTGCTCAAGAATTTGCTGTCCAATGCCTTCAAGTTTACTGAGCAAGGTGCCGTTCGGCTGTCCGTCTCCAGCGTCAGCGACGGTTGGGGCGAAGACCATCCCGTGCTTTCGCGCGCAGCTTCTGTAATTGCCTTTGAAGTTTCCGACACGGGAATTGGCATCCCTCCCGAAAAACAACGCATCATCTTTGAGGCTTTCCAGCAGGCGGACGCTGGCACCAGCCGCAAATATGGCGGCACCGGCCTTGGCTTGGCAATCAGCCGCGAACTCGCGGGCTTGCTTGGCGGCGAGATCCAGCTGCGAAGCACTCCCGGCAAAGGAAGCATTTTCACATTATATCTGCCGCAGGCTTACGTCGGTCCTTCCGCTGCTTCCAGCAAGGCTGGTGCTTCTGGCGCGCAAGCCGTGCCCCTGCAATTGAGCGTTGCCGTATCCGACACGCAGGCAGAGGCGGTGCCCGATGACCGTGACGATCTCGCGCCTGAAGATTCCATTCTGCTCATCGTCGAGGATGATCCCCATTACGCTCGCGTCCTGCGTGATCTGGCTCGCGATGCGGGATTCAAAATCCTGATCGCCCATCGCGGCGCTCAGGCACTCTCGCTTGCGCGCGAATACCATCCAAGCGCAGTTTCTCTCGATGTTTTTCTGCCCGACATGCTTGG
>JASHYE010000427.1 GCA_030043155.1 Candidatus Acidiferrales bacterium
CCTTGCAGAATTATCGAAAGATGCATGCCCGCCTGAGCTCCCGCCACCTCCACAGAGGGTCCGAGCTCGGCGCGAAGGCTTTCGATCAAGGCGCTGCGGCGTTCTGCGTATACCAATCGCATCCTCCGAATATGCCTCGAAAAATGACCCTCACAAATGAAGTCGGCCAGCACCTCTTGATGAAAAGTCGGCGGGCCGATGTCCATCGCAAATCGCGCGGCCAGAAAGCGTTCCACAAGGTCTACGGGGATAACGATGTAACCCAGTCGCAGAGAAGGGAACAATACTTTGCTGAACGTTCCGATATACACGACGCAGGAATTGCGGTCGAGCCCCTGTAACGAAGTCACGGGCATACTTTCATAACGGTACTCGCTGTCGTAATCATCCTCGATGATCCAGGAGCGGCGGCTTTCTGCCCAATCCAGAAGTTGCAGGCGTCGCGACGCGCTCATGGTGACGCCGAGCGGATATTGGTGGGACGGCGTGACCAATACGGCCCGCGCATCGCGGCACTTTTTCATGCCCGCGGCGACGTTCAGCCCTTCGGCATCAACGGGAACCGGCACAAGCGGACAGCCCATAAAAGCAAAAACGCTTCGCGCAAAAATGTAGCCCGGCTCTTCCATCCAAACGCGTTCTCCGGGATCGAGCAGCACGCGCGCTGCGACCTCTAACCCCTGCTGCGAACCGCTGACAACCATGATCTGATGTGCTTCGCAGCGCACTCCGCGCGCGGTGCGAAGATGAATCGCGAGCGCCTCGCGCAGCCTTTTTGACCCCATCGGATCGCCATAATCGAGCGCTTTTGCGTGCAGGCTTCGCGAGCGCCTTGTTACCAAACGATTCCAGACTTGGACGGGGAAGTATTCACTGGAGACCTGGCTGATACTGAAAGCGCCGAATTCGCGCCGGCGGTAAAAACCGTCCGCACTCGGCAAAATCGAACAGCGCTTCGAGACGGGTCGGCGCGCAAGCTCAGTTCTCTTGAGAGGCTCACTGGCGGGAGCCGGAATAGCAGCACGGTATGGCAATGACCGGGACACAACTGTGCCTGAGCCAACGCGACTCTCGAAGTAACCTTCCGCCAGGAGCTGGGCATATGCGCTCAAGACCGGAATCCGCGAAATGCCCAGTTCCAACGCCAGCACTCGCGTTGATGGCACACGCTGGCCCGGACGCACGCTGCCATCCACGATCGCCTTGCGGTAGGCCTCGTACACCTGTCGATAAAGAGGCTTGGGAGTGTCTTTTTGAATCGGAATGACCGGCGAAATGCCAGATGCGACCTTCTTCATTTGAGGCAAGCATAATGGCTATACAAAAATGCCGTCAAGTGGATATTGCATGCAGCCACTTCCAGTATCAGTCTCCTTTTGCAATTACCTCGCTTCTAGGATGCGCGAAAAATGAGAACCATGGTCGTTATGATTGGCTTGCTGCTTTCGCTCTTGCTCGCTCCAACTGCCACCAAAACAGCCAATGCTCCGGCGAAGAGCGAGAAGTCGAGTGGTCACATCGTGTACGTATGCGCCTGCCTCAAAACGAAGTCCTGCTCGTGCATGACTGAGGCTAAGATGGAAGGCCCATGTGCGTGCGGCACCGAGGGTGGTCCACCGTTGAAGGCCGTGCCTGCGGACAGCGACTGGGCCAAGGCGAATCGCGACGCGCTCGCGAAGTAAACGCTCTCGCGGCAGCTTTCTCGAATGAGCCCGCGAGAGATTCTGACGCGAGCTGGACAACTTCGCAGTGACACATGCAGGTCGACTGAAAGGGCGTAATAGTGCGAATTTTTTTTGGTCGCCACGTATTTGGCTCGACTGCTATTTTCATCGCGATTCTCACTGTGCTTTGGCACGAACTTGACGTCTGGCAGGACTTGGGAGCTATTTCTCACCGCGCCGTCCTCATCTACTTTGCCGCTGCGTTGGAGATTCTCGGCGGCTTGGCGATTCAATGGCCAAGAACGGCACGCTTTGGGGCAATCGTGCTCGGTGGCATTTCTTTCATTTTTCTGCTGTTTTGCATTCCGCCCGTCGTTCACCGACCGCTCGTCTATAATAATTGGTACGGTTTTTTCGAAGTATTTTCTCAGATTGCCGGAGCGCTAATCGTGTTTACTACGATCGCGCACGGCGATTCCTCACGGCCGCCGAGAATCGCTCGCCTCGCATATTTGCTCTTTGGATTGTGTGTAGCTTATTACACGCTCGGACAAGCCTTCGATCTCTCCGCTACCGCAAGCCTCGTCCCGCGATGGATTCCTCCGGGGCGAATGTTCTGGGCCATCGCCACGACGGTTGCGTTTGCGCTCGCGGCTATTGCCCTGCTCGCCGCTCGCTTTGTCCTGCTTGCTTCCCGTTTGCTCACGGCAATGCTCTTTGGATTTGCATTGCTCGTTTGGCTGCCCGCGCTTATTTCGAATCCACATAGCCTGTCGAATTGGACCGAGACCGCGCAAACCCTGGCGATCGCCGCAGCTGCGTGGGTTGTCGTGGATTTTCTCGCTCAATACCGCAGCGGCTCTAAATACACTGGACCGCCTGAGGCGGCCGCGTAGAACGAGGCGGGTACTGCGGCGGAGATGTGTTAGCCGCGGCGGCGAGCCTTGCGCATGCGTCGCTTCGGAGCTTTGCGATGCGCGGGTCGCCTCGCGGTCTTGGCCGACTGCGTCGGCGCCGCACCGAAGCGCAAGTAGTAAAGAATGCCTGCGATGGATTTGGCATCGCGCAATTTGCCCTCGCGAATCCAACTTTCCATTTCGTGCGGAAAGAAAGCGCGCGCTGTGATGCGCTCGTCAGCCTCGGGATGCGCCGGACCGGCGCGAAGATCGCGCGCGACGTAAACGACCATCCGTTCACTGACGAATCCCGGCGTCGGAAAAACATCAAGGATTTTCTGCCACGTCTGCGCAGTGTATCCAGTTTCTTCGAGAAGTTCGCGTTTTGCGCCCGAGAGAGGATTTTCGCCCGGCTCCATTCGTCCCGCCACAAGCTCCCACAAATATCCGCCGACGGAGTGGCGATACTGGCAGATGAGCAGCATCCGGCCATCGTCGAAAACAGGAAGCACGACGACGGAGCCATTGTGCACCACAAATTCGCGAGTGGTCTCAATGCCGCCTGGTTCGCGGACACTGTCGCGACGCACATCGAAGACGCGTCCGTGAAACGGAGTTTCGCTGGACATGATTTTCGCGCGAGGGCTCATTGAATTCTCCCCAAGACATCATAAGGGGGAAGCGGCGCGCTGAAAAGCAAAAGCCTGCACCCGGCGAGAAGCATCGCGCCAGGACTTGCTATGAAAATTCACATTGTCTCTTGTCAGCGGATGCGGCCTGCCGTAGAGTGTGCGCTTGTCTGAAACGAGATTCCGGCGAGTGAGCGCGAGTCGAGCCCGTAAGAAACGGAAGGAACGAAAAAAAACGCGGCTGCCTCGCGGCGAAGCGGGCGCGGGTGGATGGTTTGAACAGTTAGTAGTGCTTCAGAAGAGACTGCGAGCGCCCAACGGTTGTCCGTGGGACAGGGAACAGACGCACCGAAGTTTGCGGCCATTTCTGATTGAAGAGGCGTATGAAGCCTTGGACGCGATGGATGGCGATGATCCGCGAAAATTCGCGGAAGAACTGGGCGACCTGCTGCTGCAGATTGTGTTTCACGCGGAGCTGGCAAAGGAACAGAAGCAGTTTGATATTTCCGATGTAATTCGGGCAGTACATACAAAAATGGTGCGGCGACATCCGCACGTTTTTGGAAAAGCGAAAACACGAAACTCTGCGGAAGTTTTGAAAAACTGGGAAGAAATCAAGGCGCAGGAGCGAGGAGAGGATCAAAGAGCAGGAAAGCGCGAGTTCCAGTCGATACTGAAAGGAGTGCCGCAAGGACTTCCAGCGTTACTTGAAGGATTTCAGTTGACCAGGCGCGCAGCCAATATCGGGTTTGACTGGAAGAACGCGGAAGACGTATTGGAAAAGATAGTTGAAGAGACGCATGAGGTGCGGCAGGCGCTTGCAGAATCGAAAGCGCAGGAAAGGCCAGCAAAGCCTCAAGTACAAGTTGAAGAAGAGATTGGCGATTTATTTTTCTCGGTGATGAATTTGGCGCGGCTGGCTGGAGTGGAACCGGAACTCGCAACGAGGCGTGCGAACAGTAAATTTGCAAAGCGATTTCAGTGGATGGAGCAGCAAGCGCTGAAGCGTGGACGTCGGCTCGCCGACTTTCCGCACGCGGAGATGGAAGAGCTATGGAACGGGTCGAAGGTTCAAGCGTAGCGCGCGTGCCGATTACAGTGCGGCATTGTACGACTCTCGAGGAGTACCACGAATGCGAGCGGCTGCAGCTGGTCACTTGGGGCCAGGATCAAGTCGTGCCGTTGCCACTCTTTGTTGTCGCGCGCGAAACAGGTGGACAGACGCTCGGCGCTTTTGCGGGAAATCAGATGGTCGGATTCACTCTGGGCCTGATAGGAATTCATGAAGGCCGCGTGATCATCCATTCGCACATGACTGCGGTGCTTGCGGAATTTCGCGACCGCGGCATAGGCCGAATGTTGAAGCTCGCCCAGCGAAATGACTGTTTGGGCCGTGGAATCCATCTTGTCGAATGGACATTTGATCCGCTGGAACTGAAGAATGCGCATTTCAACATCAGCCGGCTGGGCGCTGTGGTGAAGCGGTATATTCCGAACTGTTATGGCATAACCGAGAGTCCGCTGCATGCGGGTCTGCCTACTGACCGGCTCATGGCCGAATGGTATTTGGATTCAGCGCGCGTGAATGGCATTATGCGCGGCGAGGCGCCGCGACCGGGCCAGAATGCTGTGCGGGTCACAATTCCGCAGGACATTAGTTCGCGAAAACAAGCAGACCCGGCGGAAGGCGAACGTGTCCAGACGGGAATGCGTGAGAAGTTCATGAAATACATGAAGAATGGCTTCATCGTTACGGGCCTGGAGATTGGCCCAAAAGAGGCCAGCTACATTCTGGAAGACGAGAAGCAAGTCGCTGCACAGATCGCCACAAGTTAGGGGAGGGCCGAGGACCATTCATGCGCATTGAAAAAATAGTGTTGAGAGAAATTCGCATGCCGCTGGCGATGCGTTTCGAAACCAGTTTCGGAACAACGACGGAGCGGCGAATCATGCTCGCAGAGGCGAAGGTAGACGGTGTCACTGGTTGGGGCGAATGCGTCGCAGACGAAAAACCATATTACTCCCCGGAAAATATCGATACGGCTTGGACGATTACGCGCGACTATCTCTGGCCCGATTTGCGGGGCAGGGAATTCGGCTCGGCGAGCGACGTGTTCAAGATGCTTTCGCATACCCGTGGCCACAACATGGCGAAGGCAGCCTTGGAATCCGCAATTTGGGATGCCGAGGCCAAGCAGAAAAAGATTCCGTTGTGGAAACTGCTCGGAGGATGTCGCGAGGAGGTTGCCAGCGGAGTTTCCATTGGAATTCAGCCGACATCCGAGGATTTAATCGCCGCTGTCGAGAAGGAGTTAGCCGCCGGCTATCAGCGGATCAAAATCAAGATCAAGCCGGGAAACGATATCGACAGAATCGAGGCGCTACGAAAGCGCTGGCCGCATATCCGGCTGATGGCCGACGCGAATTCCGCGTATTCGCTGGCGGATGCGCCGCTGCTGAAGAAGCTCGACGAGTTTGGGCTGATGATGATTGAGCAGCCGCTCGGTTGGGACGATATTTACAGCCATGTCAAACTACAGAAGCAACTCAAGACTCCGATCTGCCTGGACGAGTGCATCCACGAGTACGAGCATGCCGTTGCGGCAATTGAGACCGGCGCCTGCAAGATCATCAACATGAAGATGGGCCGCGTTGGCGGCCATTCGCAGATGCGTCGCATTCATGATCTCTGCCAGAAGAGCGCCATTCCCATGTGGTGTGGTGGAATGCTTGAAACCGGTATTGGCCGGGCCCACAACATCGCGCTTTCCACGCTCGAGAATTTCACGCTTCCGGGGGATGTGGCCGCAAGCAAGCGCTACTGGGCTCAAGATATCGTCGAACCGGAAATTCAAGTAACACCTAAGGGAACGATTCGCGTGCCCAATGGGCCGGGAATCGGATATGAGCCAATACTTCAACGCATCGACAAAGTGACCGTGCGGAGTGAGGTGCTCGCTTAAAGAGTGGAACGGCCGCGCCATCCTGTGCTGCTGTACACGCTGGTTCTGCTGACGGTTCTCGGGTGGTCCTTTAACTTCATCATCGCCAAAATCACACTGAGTTACATCAATCCTTTTGCGTTGACCTCATTCCGCATCGAGCTTTCAGGCCTGTTGATGGTTCCCATCTATTTTGCGCGTCCGCGGCGTTCGCGGCTCAACCGAAAAGACCTGTGGATATTTGCTGTGCTGGGTTTTTGGGGAGTAGTGATCAATCGCGGACTTTTCATCGTGGGCCTGAACTACACGACTGCGGCGCATTCGGCCTTGATTGTGGCGACGGGGCCGATTCTGGTGCTGCTCCTCGCACGCGCCTATAAACTGGAGAGAATTACCCGCGCGAAAATCGTGGGCATGGCGACGTGCTTTGCAGGAGTGGCGATCCTCGTGACGGGAGACGAACTGCATCGCCACGCGGGTACGTGGATTGGAGATCTCATTGCCCTCGGCGGGACTTGC
>JASHYE010000428.1 GCA_030043155.1 Candidatus Acidiferrales bacterium
CGGTTCCGTCTTAAAAACCGGCGGCCGCGGCATGACCGCTGGCCGCGAGCGTTTCCGCCTGCTGCGCGTACTGGTGGCCTCTCAAGTCGCGCTGTCTCTTGTGTTGCTTGCCGGAGCCTTGCTCTTTGCGCGCAGCCTGCGCAATCTGATGACGCGCAATCCCGGCTTTCAGGAAAACGGCGTCCTGGTCGCTTATGTCGACTTTACTCGGCTGAATGTTCCCGTCGCCCAGCGCGACGATTTTGCGCGCAATCTGCTCGATCACATCCGTGCCATCCCCGGCGTTGCCGCTGCCGCCGATGCCACGCGCTCGCCTGTCAGCGGCGATAGCTCGAACGATGAGATTCTCGGTCCTCAAGGCGGGAAGGAAGGATCCGCTTGGGAGGATTACGTCAGCCCGCGTTATTTCGAAACGTTGGAAGATCCCATTTTGATGGGCCGCGATTTCAATCTGAACGATACGGCCACGTCGCCGAAAGTGGCCATCGTCAATCAAACCTTTGTGAAGAAATTCCTGAGCGACGCAAAAAACCCCGTTGGCGCGCAGTTCCGCAGGGAACCACCGGAGGGAAAGCCTACGCCGGTCTACAGCGTCGTCGGCGTCGTAAAGGATTCCGTTTACGACGACATGCACGAGCCTATGGTTCCGGTGATGTATTTCCCGCACGCGCAAATCGAACCGCCGTTTACGGGTGCCGGCGCTACTTATCTGATTCGTTCGCAGGTGACGATGGGAGCCGTGCTGAATTCGGTGAAGAGCACCATTGCCGGCGTGAATCCGGAGATCGATGTCGATTTTCATGTGCTCAGCACGCAAATACGCGAGTCCCTGACTCAAGATGAGTTGATGGCCACGCTCTGCGGCTTTTTCGGAGCATTGGCCGTGCTGCTGGCGGCGATTGGTTTGTATGGCGTGATTTCCTATACGGTTGCCCAGCGCACCAACGAAATCGGCATCCGTATGGCCCTGGGTGCGCAGCGTGCGGGAGTTTTACGGCTGATTTTAGGCGAAGTCTCCATTCTGATTGGAATCGGCATCGCAGTTGGTGCGGGACTGGCCCTTGCGGGCGGAAGCGCAGCGGGTTCGCTGCTCTACGGCCTTAAGCCGCGCGATCCCGTGACGATGATCCTTGCGGTCATTATCTTGGCGGCGATTGGGCTCGCAGCGAGCTTTTTCCCCGCCCGCCGCGCTTCGCGCCTCGATCCGATGTCCGCCCTGCGTTATGAGTGAAAAAGGCAGTGGCTAGTGGCAAGTGGCCAGAAAAAGCAAAAGCGCCTCAGAATCCCAATTTGCCAGTTGAAAGTTGAGAGCGAGGGCAAAGCGTTCCGTATTCCACAGGGCCGACCCGAAGCATCAGCGCTTCCTCCTTACCACTGGCCACTTCTTTTCATTCATAACATTCTGCTTGACTCGAAATACGCGCGGCGGTTCAATATGTGGCGTTGCCATATATGGAATTCGCTGCATCCGACCGCGAATGGAAAAAAGGCAGCGCTGAGCTGTTGATTCTTTCTCTGGTCGAAGCGCGTCCCCGCCACGGCTACGAAATCAGCAAACTCATCGAGCAAAAATCCGAAGGCAAGCTGAGTTTCTATGTGGCTTCGCTCTATCCGCTGCTCTATCGACTGGAAAAGCGCGGCTGGCTGCGCGGGCGCTGGGTGGAAAAAGCGGGCCAGCGGCGGCGTCGCTATTACCGGCTGACGCGCAAGGGGCGGAGGGTTTTGGCTTCGCAGCAACAGGGATGGCAGCAATTCGTCGAGGCGGTGAGCCGGATTACCGGCGATGTTGCGGAGGCGGAAAATGCCTGAATGGAAGCGAGAGATTCTGCAGCGATTGGCACCGCTGAAGCTGGCGGCAGGACGTGAGGCGGAAATTGCGGAGGAGATCGAGCAACATCTCGAAGATCGATACGCAGAACTGCTGACGGTGGGGAAGACGGAGGAAGAAGCGCGGCGATTGGCGATGCTGGAAATCAGCGAAGGAGATTTGCTGGCGCGAAATCTGAGGCCGTTGGAAAAACCGATGCCGCGAGCAACCGCTCCGATGGGAGGAGGAAGTCGAGAATTCTGGGGCGGGCTTGCGCAAGACGTTCGGTATGGGCTGCGGATGCTGGGGAAGTCGCCGGGATTTGCGGCGGTAGCGATTTTGACGCTGGCGCTGGGCATTGGTGCGAACACCGCGATTTTCAGCTTGATTGATGGAGTGATGCTGCGAACGATGCCCGTGAAAGACCCGTCGCAGATTGTTATGTTTCGCTGGCAGGGGCATCATTTCCGCGTCAATGGCGACTATAGCTCGTCCGGCGATTGCTTCAACGGCAATAGCCACGGCGATCGTATTGGCTGTTCATTTCCAATCCCGTTAATCGAGGAGTTTCGCTCCCACGTGGAAGCGTTCTCAGGCGTAACCGCGTTCGCTGGACCTGTCGACCTGAAGTTCAGCGGCAAGAACTTGGCCGGCAACATCGCCGGAGAAATTGTCGCCGGAAATTATTTCTCCACGCTTGGCGTCAATGCGATCATCGGTCGCACAATCTTCCCCAGCGATGATTC
>JASHYE010000429.1 GCA_030043155.1 Candidatus Acidiferrales bacterium
CTTCCGGCAGCCAGCGTTCCAAGTTTCATTTTGCATTTTGTGATGCATTGCCATTTCAACGCCGCCGCGCCAGAGCGTTCTTGTGCTCTCGCCGGCAAAAAGGGGAATTCATTATGCCGATTCGCAAGCAGCCCAGCCACAGCTCTCGCCACATCAAGGATTTCGCCGTTCACCCCAAAGTTTTCTTCTTTGTCGACAAAAAATCGGGCGTGCGCCGCTTTGAAGTCAAAGCCGCACCCGACGGCCGCCTGCCCGTCGAGCGCGCCGTCGACATGCTCGCCGTACATTGCCTCATGCGCCGCCAATCTCCGAGCGACTTCGTCGTCACCGTTGGCGCCAGCGAAAACCTCTTCGAATCTCTCGGTTCGCGCGCCAAAAAAATCATTCAGGATTGCCGCTTCGTTGTCTCGCCGGTTCAACTCAGCCATCGCCAGGAGGAAGTGCTCCGCGCGATTCTCCAGGGCCTCACCAACAAAGAAATTGCTTCGCGTCTCCAGGTTTCCGAAAGCACCATCAAGTTTCACGTCTCCCTGCTGCTGCAAAAATTCGAAGTCACCAATCGCTGGGATTTGACTCGCAAAGCCACCGACTTCCTCTCCGCTCAAAGCGCCGTCGGCAACAACTACCCAGTGCCCGCCGCCGCTCCGCAGCACTCCTCCGGTCCGTCGCCCCTCGTTCCCACTCGCTCGCCGGTCCGTGTCGATTCCATTCGCGCGGAAACATCCGCGGGATTGCCGCGTCGTCCCGGAATCCGCAGCCTCGCCTAGAACCCAAGAGCCTCGAAGAGCCACGCTCGCTCGATTCGCAAAGAATCCGCTGGCTTCCTCGCTCTTTCTGAGGCACATTCCTCGGGGCGTTCAAAATCCCCAGAGGAACCATGTCCAATCGAATTTCACAATCTGCCATTTCTCTGTTTAGCGCCTTTTTCTTTACTCTCGTCGCACTCGCTCCGGCCGCCCTCGCCCAATCCCCTTCTCCTGAACAATTGAACGTCATTTTCTCCGGCATCGCCTCGCCGGAGGAGCCCGGCCTTGCCGTCCTCATCCGCCAGAATGGCCGCACCCTCTTCGAACACGAATACGGCTCGCGCGATTTGCGCTCCGGCCTGCCCATCGACGCGCACACGAATTTTCGCCTTGCCTCCTTCACCAAACAGTTCACCGCCATGGCCATCATGCTTCTTGTTCACGACGGCAAGCTCACGTATGACGAACATCTCACCGACATCTTTCCCGAATTCCCCGCTTACGGCAGCACCATCACCATTCGCAACTTGCTCAATCACACTTCCGGCCTCGTTGCCTATGAAGATTTGATGGACAAAATGTACGCAGGAAAATCCTGGGAGCAAATCCCGCAGATCACCGACGCGCAAGTGCTCGCGCTCATGGAAAAGCAGACCGGCACGAAATTCCCGCCGGGCACGAAATGGGAATACAGCAATGGCGGCTACTGCGTCCTCGCCATGATCGTTCAGAGAATTTCAGGCATGCCCTTCGCGGAATTCCTGCATCAGCGCATCTTCGCGCCGCTTGGAATGGACCACACCGTCGCTCACGTCTACGACCAAGACACAATCGCCGAACGCGCCTACGGTTACACGCATGACGCCGGCGTCTGGCTCGAAACCGACCAAAGCCCCACTTCCGCCACTCTCGGCGATGGCGGCATCTACACCTCTCTCGACGATCTCGCCAAGTGGGACGACGCTCTTCGCAACCACACTCTTCTCAGCGCCGCCGAATTCGCGCCCGCTATCACTCCCGAAAATTCCGCCGCCGTTCTGCCTTCCGCCGTTGACGATCTGCCCAAAGCTGCCGCCGCAAAACCTCTCGCCTATGGCTTCGGCTGGTTCCTCGATCCTTATCGCGGCCATTCGCGCATGTGGCACTACGGCAGCACCATCGGCTTCAACACCGTCATCGAACGCTTTACCGAAAATAATCTCACCATCATCATTCTTGCGAATCGCACCGACCTCGACCTCGCCGCCCTCGCCCTCCGCTCCGCCGATTTGTATCTACGCTAGCTCTCGCGAAATGCGAATCTAGGATAGCTGACTTACTGTGGATTGTCGGAAGGCTGTGGCTCAGATGATGGAGGGGCCGGTAGCGGAACCAGCGCGCGCTTGTCAGATTCAATACCGCCAGAAACGACCAGAAAGTACTGTCGGTCCGGAGGAACATCAAACGCAACATTGCCGCGCTTTGACACGCCCGGATTCAACCCTTCGAGGACCGAGAAGAACCCGGCGCTAAACGTCCCGGCCGAACTCTGATCGTATGTTCGCCCGTCCTTATCCATCAAATGGAACGGCGGCAGCGTGCTCGAGCTGGTGTCGTCATTTCGAGCAGTAACATCGATAACAACAAATTCAGCATTCGCACGTTCCATAGCATAGGGATCCGAGCCAAGCCATGGAGTCCAAAAAGCCCTGTTGCAAACGTAAGACCAGTAGCCGACCGAAAAGGGCTGACCGATATTGTAGGTAGGGGGAGCACTTTTGGCGGCCTGATCACCGGAAGAGGAGTCCGCCGGGGTGGTCTGGGCCGGCGTCTCCGTCGTTACGCCCGGGGCTCCAGCATCACCTTCGCCGGTGACCGAAGCACTGCTCTGGTTAGAACCTTGGTCAACGTAAGAAATTCCTTCCAAAATTATCACTGCGAAGAGGATTGCTATAATGCAAACGACTATGCGGACAGCTTTAGACTCCTTCTGTTTGACTGGCGTCAGCGACGCTGAAGCTAAAGCTCCGCCGCAGCTTCCGCAAAATCTCTGCGATTCGCTGACCTCAACCCCGCAGTGCTGGCAAAATTTCACTCGAATTCTCTATTGGAATATTGCGCAATGATGCGCCGCGTTTCTCATGTAGTCAAGGCGGGTAATATCTACGATTCCGCCAGAAACTTGGCCAGTTCATGTTTCCGCAGCTCGATAATCTCCGGCGGATTCACATTGTAATTGCTATACCGTATCCACGTTGGCCTCACGCGCACATACGCAATATGCGCCCATTTCAGCCGCTCGCGTCCTTCAGGAAATAGTTTGAAATAAATCTCCTCCTGTACTCGTTTGAGTTCGTCTCCGCTGGGAACATCCGCCACGCCCTGATATTGTACCGTTCGCTCGTCGTGGCTCCCGCTCACGTACCCGCCCGCCTTGCCAAACACCACAGCAATGCGCCCGTCCCTCAATACGTTGCCGAATTTTCGTGAATTGTCGACGGTATCAAGAACCAGCTCCAGCTGATCGCTCGTCACCACGCCCAGCAATGCGGCCTGCGGTGCGCCATCCTGCGAAAGCGTCGCCGCCGTCACCAGCGGATTCGCCCGCATAAACTCGACCAGCCCTTTTCGCGTGATCATGGAATTTGCCGCGCAGAGTTACGCCAGCGCCTTGGGAATCGATTCTTCCCATCGCCCCTGTGCCTTCAAGATCAATTCCACCAACTCCCGCGCCGCACCCGCTCCTCCATTTGCTCGGGTGACGTAATGCGCCGCGCGCTTCACTTCTACTGCCGCGTCGCCCACCGCAACCGCCAGCCCCGCGCGCTCAAGCAGCGGCAAATCCGGCAAATCGTCGCCCAGGTACGCGACCTCTTCATCCTTCACGCCCGCACGCTTCAAAATCTCCTCATACGCACTCGTCTTTCGCGCCTGCCCTTGAAAAACAAACTCCACGCCCATCTCGCGCGCCCTTTGCGTCAGTGCCGGCGAACTTCGTCCCGTAATCACGCCGCTGCGCAGCCCCACAATCGAAGCCAGCTTCACTCCCGCCCCGTCATGCGCGTTAAACACCTTCATCTCCGCAACGCTTCCGTCGGGAAATCCTTGCAAACACACCGTCCCGTTCGTCAGTGTGCCGTCAACGTCCATCAGCAGCAGCCGAATCTTCTTCGCCCGCCGCTTCACCTCCGCCGAATTTTTCTTCGCCGGCATAAATTCAAATCACTGTCATTCCGAGCGAGTCCAGCACGTTTCTTGCGGGACGACGAAGAATCTGCTTTTAGCGTTTCTTTCTCGTCGTGCTAGAACAACTGCAACGTCCACAAATCGTGCAAATGCACCACGCCTTCCACCTTCCGCTGCGCATCCACGATCACCACCGAAGTAATCTTCTTCTCCTCCATCAACCGCAGCGCGCTCGCCGCCAACTCCGTCCGCTCCAGCGTCACCGGATTTTTCGTCATGCTCTCCGCCGCCGTCAGATCCAGCGCCTCTTTCTTGCGTTTTTCCATCAGCCGCCGCAAATCGCCGTCGGTCACGATTCCCAACAGCTTCCCGCGCTCATCCGTCACTGTCGTCATTCCCAATTTTTTCCGACTGATCTCGTATGTCACTTCTGCAATCGTCGCCTGCGGCCCAACGCGTGGAATCGCATCGCCTGCGTGCATCACCGACTCCACTCGCCGCAGCTTCGATCCCAGGCTTCCTTTCGGATGCAGCGCCGCAAAATCCTCTTCGCGAAAACCGCGCCGCTCCAGCAACGCAATCGCCAGCGCGTCGCCCATCGCCAGCGCAGCGGTCGTCGAAGCAGTCGGCGCCAGATTCAGCGAACACGCCTCTTCTTTCACGGAAATGTCCAACGCCACATCACTCGCCACAGCCAGCGTCGAACGCAAATTCCCGGTCATCGTCACCAGCTTGATTCCCAGCCGCTTGATCGGCTCGAGCAGCGCCAACAATTCTTCCGTTTCCCCGCTCCGCGAAATCCCGAGCGCCACGTCTTCGCGCATTAGAATTCCCAAATCGCCATGCAGCGCCTCTGCCGCATGCAAGAAAACTGACGGCGTGCCCGTGCTCGCCAGCGTCGCCGAAATCTTCCGCCCGATCAGCCCCGATTTTCCCAGCCCCGTCACCACCACGCGCCCTTTGCATGCCAGACAAATTTCCACCGCGCGCTCGAAATTTTCATCGAGCCGCTCCACCAATTCCCGAATCGCATGCGCCTCAATTTCCAGCACGCGCTTCGCCGCCTCAATGCTCCCTGCCTTCGCTGTCTTCGGCGTGCCTTTCATTCCTGCTCCCATTCACGCACCATCGCAGCAATCTTCATCAGCCGCTGCGCCAGCGGACGAAACTTTTCAAGCGCCAGCGCGTTCGCGCCATCCGAAAGCGCCTTCGCCGGATCGTCATGCACTTCCATGAAAACTCCGTCCACGCCCGCCGCCACCGCCGCGCGCGCCAGCGGCTCGATGAATTCCGGCTGCCCTCCGCTCGATTTCCCTTCGCCGCCCGGCAATTGCACCGAATGCGTCGCGTCAAACACCACCGGATATCCGAGTTTCCGCAAAATCGGAAACGACCGCACGTCCACCACCAGATTCTGATACCCAAACGACGCGCCCCGCTCCGTCACAATAATTTTCTCATTGCCCGTGCTCGCAATTTTTTCCACCGCGTTGCGCATTTCCCACGGCGAAACGAACTGTCCCTTCTTGATATTCACCGCGCGCCCCGTTTTCCCCGCCGCAATCAGCAAATCCGTCTGCCGACACAGGAACGCGGGAATCTGAATCACGTCGCACACTTCCGCTGCCGGCGCCGCCTGCGAACTTTCATGAATATCCGTCAGAATCGCCAAATCAAATTTCTTCTTGATCGCGTCCAGAATTCGCAGCCCTTCCTTCATCCCCGGCCCGCGAAACGAACTCGCCGACGAACGGTTCGCTTTGTCGTACGACGCCTTGAAAATCAGCGGTACGCGCAGCTCGTTCGCCGTCGCCGCCAACTGCCCTGCCATCTTCATCGCGTGCGTTTCGCTTTCAATGACGCAC
>JASHYE010000430.1 GCA_030043155.1 Candidatus Acidiferrales bacterium
GAAAACTTCCGTATCTCGTCCCGCGCTGCGCTCACCGGCAGCGCTTTCCGGTACGGCCGGTCGGAAGTCATCGCGTCAAATGTGTCCGCGACGGCGAAGATTCGCGCACCAAGAGGAATCTCTTCGCCTTTCAGTCCTCGAGGATAGCCGGTCCCGTTATAAAATTCTTGGTGGGCCAGAACGATCTCTGCGGCTTCTTTCAGGAAGGGGATTTTTTTCAGCACTGTGTAGCCAATGTCGCAGTGGCGCTTCATCAGATCTCGTTCGTCTTCCGTCAGCGGCCCGGGTTTTCGAAGCACGTGATCGGGTATGCCCATTTTCCCGATGTCGTGCAAAAAGGCTCCTCTCGCGATCTGCCGCAATAGCTCCTGATCCACTTTCATGATTCGCGCCAGTAGGATGGTAATCGCGGTTACCCGCTGGCAATGTCCTTCCGTTTCGGCGTCCTTGGCATCCAGCGCGCCGCCCAGAGCTTCGAGCGTGTAATCGTAGGATTGCTCGAGGTTGTGAAGCGTAATCGAGAGTTGCTGCGTTCTCTCGGCCACCAGATGCTCAAGGTTTCTTTGGTAAGAACGGTTTTCCAGAACCAGGCGCCGGTGCTCCAGCGCGCGTCCCACGCTGTAGTAAAGCTGATCTTTTTCGAACGGCTTCAGGATGTAGTCGTAGGCGCCGGCGCGAATAGCCTCGAGCGCAATGGAAATATCGTGCATGGCCGTAACCATGATTACCGGTATGTCCTTGTCGTGCGCTCGCAGTTGTCGCAGCAAGCGCATCCCGTCCATCTCCGGCATCACGATATCGCTCAACACCAGGTCGTGCGCATCCCGTTTGATTTCTTGGATAGCTTGGCTGCCGTCGGGAACTACTGTGCAGTGGTAGCCCTGCGCATTCAGCAGCGTGGAAACGACTTCTCGGATTGCCTCTTCATCGTCGCAAACGAGTATTTTTTCCCCGGCCACCGTTTTTTCCCTCGTTTCTGCCTGCGAACAATTATAGCGGGGCCGGCTTTCCTGAGCCGGAGCCTATTGACCATTGCTGCGTACGAGTTAACGGAAGGTCGTCGGTCCGCGAGCTTCGACCGCTTTTACCGGGGACGATTTTGGCGTAGAAACGATAACACGCGTCTCATTCGGGGTCCGCGGTGCAAATTCCTATCATTCCTCTCGTCGCCCCGTTTGAACTGTTTTCTCGTTCGCGCGATCTAGGTTTTCAGATTGTGCTCGTGGTTTCTACCTGCGGGAACGTCGGCGTCAAGCCCTCAATGGAATGCTCCAGACCTGCGGCTAGGCCAGTCAACATTTCCGTGAGGCGCATTAGTTCGTCGAACGGCAGGGCATGCAATGCAAACCGCAGAAGGGTCAGGCGGTATAACAGCCGGAATTGAATCCCCAGCCACAGCCATTCCCATTCTTGCTTCTTCCCGATCTCGCGCGAAAGCGCCGCGATGAGCCGAGCGAGTTCCTCCAGGCCGCGAAAATCCTGCGCCAGCCCATGAATGTAAAGTCGTACAACTTCTCGCCGCTCTACCCGCCACCGCTTCGCAAGCTGTCGCGACGCGCGCCGGACAATGAACTCCTCATCCTGCGACTGAAAGGCATGCCGCACCTGCGGAAAGTGCCTGCAGTGTATGGGGAGCAGCTTCTTGATCTCCAACGCATCAAGAGCCGCATCCTTCTTCGACGCTCGATTCCCAAAGAGCAACCACAGCAGCAGCAGAAGGAGCGCAACTGCGAGCACGAACATGAGAACAGTGGTCATTTCCACATCTCCAGCAGACGGGTATTCAATTCCCGAAGCCGTGCAGTTACCAAAGGACTCAAATCCTCATATGCGCTGCGATTCAAAAGCGCGGGCGCCGGTCGAAGCACAGGCAGCGGCCTCCATAACGCGATGCCCCACATCATCAGCGCTATGTCCCACGAGAAATGCCGCAGTCCTTCCCAGATTGCGAAGTGGCTCAGCCAATGGCTCGACCAGTGTTGGAGAAATGTGTTGTCCGCAACCTGAACTACCGAATAGAACCCAAGTCCGAGGGCGATCCATGCGAGATGGTGCTCGACTCGTACACCGTAGTATCGACAGAAGGCCAGACCGACAACGAGAAGTGTCACCACTATCAACTCTAGCCCGCGTTCCCCAGTCAAAACTGCATTTGTGAAGTGGTAGGGTCCAGTTCGGGCCGACATTACACCGGCCGCCAGGAGCACTACGGCAATTGCCAACAGCAGACGATCAACTGTCCGCCAGATACCGGCATACGGTGACAGGATGCTCCTGCAAATCTCGTACACGACAGTCGCGCGAAGGGAAATACAAAAAGCCTGGAGTACCCAGTATGCGTAGAGGTAGGTTTTCGAATTAACGCCGTCAATTCGATAGATACCGAACATAACGATTTCGTTCGCGACGAGCAGGGAAAGATACCCAACAAAGAACGGCAGCCGCTTCGCCAATCCACGCCGTACGGCCAAACACAGGATTCCCACCTCGAGGGGAATTCCAAGCCACCAATTCATTCGCGTTAGGATGGGAAGACTCATGCGGCGGGAGTATAGCATTCTCCTTGAGGTCACGTAAACTAGTCGTAACCTCAAGGGGGCGCGCCATGCGACCTAGGCCGTTAAAGCGTGATTTGCTTTATACAGCCAGTGCACTTGCAACATCGAGCTGTCCAGACGGTAGCTGGGAAGGCGGGGGAAGCGGTGGAATCGGGTAACTGCCGTCAGTCAAAAGCGTGCTTGCCGAATTGCAATTCGCGTGAATCGTCGTTACGACGGAGTTGACCTGCGGGATTCCCGAGACTACTATCGCCAGGAGAAATGCACACGCGACAACGAGAGAAGCTGCTTTGTGTTTCATTTCGGAACACCTCCTGGGCAGCGGTTCTCTCAGGAATCTACTCAGGCACCTTGAATTTTTTTGAACTGTTCTGATGATGGAACAAGACTGTCAACGCGATGACAAATCTGGAGCAATTTCATCAGGTCCGGCAGGTGATTGAGGATTTTTCAGCGCGTACCCTGCAGAGCATTTCCGGAAGCGTTTCACGATTGTTGTATGTCGCCACTCTTCGCGACCTTGCTACCGGCCGGTATCGTCATGAGGGCCTTGCATCGGTCTATTCTGAAGCAGTCGTCGATCAGGCGCTGCGACTGTGCCACGACGAATTATTCGAGCGGATCTTGGAGACCGCGCTGGAAACACAGGAGAACGAGCTTCGCACCTGCCTCGGGGGATTCGAAGCGGATCCCCGCGAAATCGCCGCGCGTTGGTTGGAGCACGAGTTCTATAAGTTTCTTATTCCGTCGGACGTCCCTCTATATCTGCGCAAGCTGTTCTGCTCAAATCTTGCAATTCTGTTGCAGCTAATCGTAGCCGAGCATTCTATTCGTCAATGAGGCGCATCGAGACTCCCACGACTCTGCCGACGACCTCGGCTTCATCCGGTGTAACGTAGCTTTCCGGCATTTGAGGCGATAGCGGGTACGGCTGCAACACCAAACGATTCCGGTCGAGGGTGCACCAGCAACATCGATAACCTGACCGTATATCTACTAAGTAAATCGGGCGTTCAGCTTCGTTCTTCCAGCCGCCACTCTCGACTTTTTGCCGGTGAGGATCTATTAGGACCAGTGCTCCCGGGCGCAGCAAGGGCTCCATCCAATGGTCCGCGTGGCCAATAAAACCGTAATGATAGCCATGCCCGTTTCTCAATGATGCTGCCTCAAAATTGCCCCAGCTCTGCACCATTCGCGTCAAATACGTCGTACGCTGCGGATCGAATGCGGGATCGAAACTCACCGGCAGTTGAAGCGTGCGCGGCGCTGCGGAAAGGTGCGTTCTTGGCCCTACGAACGACATTCCATCGGAAAAAAGGTCTCCCAGTGGAACGTCATACCATTTGCAGACCTCATCCGGATTAAGATGATAGATCGCGCACAAGCTGAAGAGCTTGTGCAGCCCTGGCACGACGCTGCTGTTCTCCAAATCGGCGAGACGGCTGATGTGAATAATGTATTCTGGCCGGCCATGGCGCTGCGCCAACTCATAGCTCGCCTGCTCGACATCGCGATAGGTCAGAGCCATTCTTTCTCGAATCTGGCGAAGACGGGTCCCAGGAAACAAATTTACTGAAACTCCAGAAATTCGTTTGGTGGTTGCGGGCGGATTATAGCAGAGCCGTGTTTGTTCAGAAATCGGAACAGAGCCTTGGCCGGAGAATTAATTTCCCGCAGAGTCAATACCCAATAATCTGATTATCCATCGAATTGCGGAATTCTTGGAGTGGGAGCCCAGCAGACCGATCAAATACGGGAGGCCCACAATCGAGGAAGAATCCTTCGCTGCAGCGTTCGATGCTCAGGGCAGGCAAGCAATTCTTGACTTTATATAATTTATACATAAACTCCCTCCTTCCGCCTTGCCTCGCCTTGGCGGACATCTTGGAGGCGCAAATGTCCCGAAGATTGGCCTACGGTTCTCTGGCTCTCTTATTGGTTTCGTTGTTTTTTGCGGGCGCTGCTTTGGCACAAGGCACGCTCGCGGATTACCAGCGCGCCGAGCGCTTCTTGCCGGGAAATGTTCGACATTTGGCCGTTTCTGCCGGTCCGGTTTCGTGGATCGGCGATTCTGACAGCTTGACGTACGTCGAAAACACCAGCTCGGGCAAGCAATTCATCCGTATCGATGCGTCGCAGAATACCAGCCGTCCCGCATTCGATCAGGAGAGGCTTGCGGCCGCCCTCTCGCGTGCCTCTGGCCAGTCGTTTACCGCCGCAGACCTGCCGTTCGACTATTTCGACTACGTCGAAAATCAAGGTGCGATAAGATTCGACGCCGCTGGCGCAAGCTGGACCTGCAGCTTGACCGATTACCATTGCACCAAAGGCCAATCGGCTACCCAAGGTCGGGACCGCTTTGAAAGCGTTTCGCCAAATGGGTTATGGGCTGCCTATGTTCAGGATCACAATCTTTTTGTACGCGACACGTCCACCGGTGAGATCGTTCAGCTCACGCGCGACGGTGTGCCCGGCTGGGACTATGCCACGTCTCTGCCCGACCTGAGTGCGTTGGTTGCTCAGGGCGTCAGCCGGGGCGAGGACGTCAAGGGGCCGCCAGAGGTCTTCTGGTCACCGGATTCCACTAAGCTCGTCACCTATCGCATCGATTCGCGAAACGCAGGACGCTACACCAGCCTGCAATTCGTCCCGCCCAATCAGATGCGTCCCAAAGCCTATGACTATGTTTATCCGCTGCCTGCAGAGGCTCTTCCCTCAGCAACGGTCATGGTGTTTGATGTTTTGAACGGCAGCCGCGTTGACGTAAAAACCGATCCCCTCCAGATACCGTTTCAGGGCGGTCCTGGATATTTTGAATGGTTCCCCGACAGCAAGAGTTTTTATTACGAGCACGGAACTCGCGGCAATAAAGAGGTCGAGCTTCGCGTGGTCGATGCTTCAACCGGAGATCAGAAGGCCATCATTTCTGAGCAAGATGGCCTTTATATCGACCCCGGCGAGCATTTTTTTCGTTATGTCCCCGACAACGGAGGCATCGTATGGTCCTCCGAAAAGGATGGTTGGAATCACCTTTATCTGTATGACGATAACGGTCAGTTCCAAAATCAGATCACCAAAGGGCCCTGGGTCGTTCGCGAGCTCGAATACATCGACGCGAAAAATCATCAGCTATACTTTCTCGCCAGCGGCCGTGAAAAGGGTGAAGATCCCTATCTGACCCATCTTTATCGCGTAAACTTCGATGGCTCGGATCTTCAGTTGCTCACCCCTGAAAATGCCAATCACACCGTGGACATGTCGTCCGACGGCAAGTATTTTGTCGATTCATATTCGCGCGTTGATCTCCCGGGTGAATCCGTCCTTCGCCGCTCCAGTGACGGCTCCGAGGTCCGCGTGCTGGAAAAGACGGATGTCAGCGGAATTCAAAAGCTGGGCTGGAAACCTCCGGAGCCGTTCGAAGGTACCGCTACGGACGGCAAGACCGACCTTTATGGGGTTATCGTCCGTCCCACGAATTTCGATCCCGCGAAAAAGTATCCAATTCTGGAGTACGTCTACACGGGTCCGCAGGGCTTTTTCGTGCCAAAGACCTTTCCCGCGGCGTTACGCCTGCAATCAATGGCGGAGCTAGGCTTCGTCGTCGTGATGGTCGATGGCCGCGGTACCACCGGCCGTTCTCGCGCTTTCCACGAGTTCTCATATCACAATCTGGGCGGCTCTTTTGCCGATCACGTAGCCGTGATCAAGCAAATGGCTGCGAAATATCCGTATATGGACATCAATCGCGTCGGAATTTATGGAACTTCCGCCGGCGGCTACGGTTCCGCGCACGCCATTCTTCAGTTTCCGGATTTCTACAAAGTGTGCGTCTCCACTTCCGGCGATCATGACGCGCGTCTCGATAAGGCTTGGTGGAACGAGCAATATCAGGGCTGGCCCGTCGGCGACGATTATCCGGAGCAATCCAACGACACGATCGCGAGCCACCTGAAGGGCCATCTCCTCCTCATTCACGGCGATATTGATAACAACGTTCATCCCGTCGAAACGATGCGCCTGGTCGATGCGCTGATGACCGCCAATAAATCTTTCGACATGCTCTTTGTGCCCAATATGCTTCACGGCGATAGCGGGCCTCATGCCCTCTACGTCACGCGTCGCCGCTGGGATTATTTCGTGCAGTATCTGCTCGGCGTAACGCCGCCGGAGAATTTCCAAATCAAGGAAGCGCCGCTTCCGCCATTTCGCCTGCGTCGTCGGCGCTAGCGGCTTTCGGCGCCGCAGAAGCAAAATGTCATGCTCCCGAGCCTCTGCGTATCACCGAGTCGCCGCAATTCGGCGTGTGCGCTTTTCGAAATTCTGTAGTAGAACACGAAGCTAACAATCGACCGCAGGAGACATAACATGCGAATCTCACAACTTGTGTGGCGAACCTCATTTGTAATTGTTGTTGGATTGGCTCTCATATCTGCTCCGTCTTACGCGCAGCGCCGGTTCGGCGGAGCCAATCAGGACAGTTTTCATTTCCGGTTTATCGGGCCGGTCGTCGGCAATCGCGTCGCTTCGGTCGCCGGCGTTGCTGGTGATCCAAACACCTATTACGCAGGCGCCTCTTCGGGAGGAGTTTGGAAGTCGACCGACGGTGGAAATCGCTGGGATCCTATTTTCGACAAAGAGCCTGTCGCCGCCATCGGTGCTCTTGCTGTGGCGCAATCCAATCCCAACGATGTTTGGGTCGGCACGGGAGAAGCGTGGGCAATTCGTGACACCGACGTCATGGGCGACGGCGTTTACAAATCCACTGACGCCGGTAAAACTTGGACCCACATGGGGCTCGATGAAACCGGCCGCATCGGCCACATCGTTGTAAATCCTACAAATCCCGACAATGTCTTTGTTTGCGCGCTGGGCCGCACAACGGGTCCGCAGCAAGAGCGCGGCGTCTACCGCACTACCGACGGCGGCAAAACCTGGCAGCGCGTGCTCTTCGTTGATGAAAACACCGGCTGTTCCGGTCTCTCCATGGATCCTGAAAATTCAGACACGCTATTTGCTGGAACTTGGCAAGTTGAGATGCACACATACGCCGAGCTCAGCGGAGGGCCCGGCAGCGGCGTCTACGTCTCTCATGACAACGGCGTAACATGGAAACATATCGAAGGCCACGGCCTTCCGAAATCACCAGTTGGCAAAATCGATGTTGCCGTCGCCCCAACCGATTCCAATCGCGTTTACGCCTTGATTCAGACAAAAGATCAAGGCTCCGTCTGGCGTTCCGATGATGGCGGCGAAAGCTGGCGCGTTATCAATTGGCAGCGCACCCTCATCGGCCGCGCCGGATATTACATTCGCATCGCCGTTTCTTCCGGCGATGAAAACGAGGTCTACATCGCCAACAGCAGTTTCTTCCGCTCTCTCGACGGCGGCGAAAATTTCCAGGAAGTCCCCTGGGGCGGCGACAATCACGACATTTGGATCGATCCGAAAGATCCTGACCATTTTGCTCTCACCAACGACGCCGGCCTGCTGATCACAACCATCGGCGGACGCGGCTTTCATCGCGTCACGCTTCCCATCGGCCAGATGTACCACGTCGCCGTGGATAATCAGATTCCTTACGACGTTTACAGCAACATGCAGGATGATGGCAACATGCGCGGCCCCAGCACATCAATGGGCTTCGCGTTCGGCGGCGGCGATCAGGCGGGATGGGATCACGCAATGGGTGGATGCGAGTCTGGCTGGACGCTGCCAGATCTCGCTAATCCCGATATCGTCTGGGCCACCTGCTACGGCGACGAAGTCACCGTATGGAACGCCAAAACGAAAATGGCGCGCTCGGTCAGTCCGTGGGCCCACACCCTTGATTCTCCTCCCACTGACACTAAATATCGCTGCCATTGGACTCCGCCGATGGCCATCGATCCTTTCGACAACAACACCGTCTATTACGGCTGCCAGGTCATTTTCAAAACTTCCAACGGCGGCCAGAGTTGGAGTGTGATCAGCCCGGATCTCTCCACGCATGATCCCAGCCGCATTGTTTCTTCCGGCGGTCTCGTTGGCGATAACCTCGGCCAGTTCTACGGCGAAGTAGTCTTCGCCATCGCGCCCTCCAAAATTCAGCGCGGCCTCATTTGGGCAGGCACGAACGACGGCCAGGTCTGGTACACAAAAAATGGGGGAGGGAATTGGACCAACGTCACAAAGAACATTTCCGGGCTTGCCCCGTGGGGAGAAGTAACCAGCATCGAGCCGTCGCATTTCGACGCTGGAACTGCCTACGTCTCCGTCGATTTTCATCTCATGGACAATCGGGATCCCTTCATCTACAAAACTACTGATTTTGGCCAGACTTGGACGAAAATCAGCGGCGGCATCCCCAAGAGCGATTTCTCATACGTTCGCGTCGTCGCCGAAGATCCCAATTGCAAGGGCCTTCTTTTCGCTGGGACCGGCAACGACCTTTACTATTCTCCGGATGACGGCGCAAATTGGAAGCCGCTCGATACCGATCTTCCTCATGCCACCGTCTCCTGGGCGGTGGTCCAGAAGCAGTTTCACGATCTCGTCGTTTCCACGTACGGTCGTGGACTCTACATCCTCGACGACATCACTCCCCTGGAACAAATGGCCAAGCAGCCATCCGACGCGGAAGTGCGCCTTTTCCAGCCGCGTTCCACTTACCGTTTTGTGCAATTTGGTCACGCTTTCATCGATTATTCGCTGAAATCCCCGTCCAGGGAGCCTGCAAAGCTCGAAATCCTCGACGCAAGCGGAAACGTCATCCGAAAATTGCAAAGCCCTGCGAGACCTGGCTTGAATCGAGCAATGTGGGACTTGCGTTATGAAGCGCCGCATCTCGTTGCGCTTCGCACCGAGGCTCCGGATAATCCGCACATTTGGGAAGATCCGCGATTCCATGGAAAAGATTCGCGGCCGATCCTTCATTGGGGAATCGAAGGAGCTCAAGAGGGGCCGCTGGTCGCGCCGGGGAAATATACGGTTCGCTTGACCGTCGCTGGCCAGACTCTCAGTGAACCGCTCACTGTCCTGCGTGATCCAAAATCGCCCGGCTCGGACGCCGATATCGACGCTTCCATCAAAGCTTTGCTTCGCATTCGCGACGACATCAGCCGCACGTCCGACATGGTCAACCGCATCGAATGGATTCGCAAGCAGCTGGAAGATACCGAAACCATGCTGGGCTCGGAGATCAGTCAAGCCAAAGCGGAAGACAAAAACGGCGCGAAGCTCACCGACCTGCTCAAATCTGTCCAGAACATGGACGACAAAATGCAAAGTGTCGAGTATTCGCTCATCGCCAAAGTTGAGGCCAACAGCGACGACAAATATTACGTCTCTGCTTACAAGGTCTATCTGAATTTGATTTGGCTCAACGCCGAAATTGGCACCGGCGGCGGAGACGTGGCTGGTGGCGCCGATTTTGCGCCAACGGACACGGATATGACCTTGCTTCAGATGTATGAAAAAGACCTCGCCGCCGCAACCGTCAATTATCGTGACCTGATGGACAAGGATTTTCCGGCCTTCAACCGTTCGCTTGCGGAAAGCGGCGTGGTCGCATCCGTGCAGCCCGCGCCCGCAGCTGACTCCAGCTTCACCGCCGCACGCCCCTAGCCAGAGTGCGGGGTTTCGACCATTGGCGTTCTCTCGAGTCGTTTGTGCTGATTGCCTTTTACCGATGTCACGCACAAACCAAAAACTGGTAAATTTAGTGTTTCCAGCCTACCAACCAAGCAAAGCGAGTCCCTAATTCCCGAGAGGGCCAAAATGTCCAGGCGTTCCGTTACGGTATTAAACATCGAAGAGACCATGCCCACTGTCGAACAAGCACGGAAGATACTGATTGCCGAGCTGCAGAGCGCGAAACAAAGTGGGGCTGTTGCGCTTAAGCTCATTCACGGGTACGGGTCAAGCGGAGTAGGAGGAGCACTGCGTTCGGCCCTTCGTAAATCACTCCTGCTTCGTAAGAGAGAGGGTCTGATATCAATCGTTATTTTCGGCGAGAAGTGGAGTATTTTTGAAGCCGAAACTCGAAGCCTATTAGACCGATACCCGGAGCTTCGACATGACCCCGATTTGGACCATGATAACAAGGGAATCACACTAGCCATTTTCGGTTGACAATGCGCTGAGCAAAGCGATTGGGGGATGAAGTAGATGGGAGTCACCGAATGGTTGCAGCGGAAACGGAGGCTCCACGTGGCCTCGCCGAAGTTTAGCGACCGATATGCCGTGGAAAAAGCCTCATACACCCGGGTGAAGGAAGAGGTTTATCGCGTCTCGAACTTTGAGGGATTTCGATCCCAGCCAGCGAGTCCGCTAGAGATAGGACTTGGCTTCCTCGCCTTCCTGGAGTGGACTTTAAAAGGAATGGCAATACGAAATTCCCGCCACGCAGATGGAATTGACGACGCGGCTTGGAATATTGCAATGCAGTATCATTTTGAGGTGCCAAATGAATCAGCTCGAAATGTGGCAGTTCAATTTGTGGAACGACTAGGAACGAATCCAACCGTAGTTTCCGCTATTAGGCGGAAAATACCCTCTTTCGAGCCCGAGCAGGAGGTGGCGCTTGCTCTAGCGAAGGTTTCCAAAGCGGATCCGCAATGGGGTCCTTGCCTGACCAGGGCGGTGATTATGGGCTGCCGTTCCCTGGCTTATGAAGCTACTGGCATCATGGGAGGAAGTCTCGATCTTCCGAAGACCCTAACAGTGCGCGATTTAGGCCTGGTTGGCTACCATCTGATGGCCGAAGCCCTCGACGAGGAGGGTGCTGCGATTATCATGTCGCTGTTCGAACCTTGACCGCTCCGGTTACGTGCAGGGCAAATCGCTTATTTCCTGTGCTCTTTCACAAACTCCTTCAGCATTCGTCCGGCGTTATGAATATGCCTTTCGAGCAAATCGCTCGCTGCGGCCGTGTCGCGTTTGCGGCACAGTTCCAATAATTGCCGGTGCTCTTGCTTCGCGCGCTCAAACGCCTGCGTCAAATAAAGTTGCAGCCGCGTGTATCGGTCTCCATTGTTGTTAATCATCTTGATGATCTGCATGAAGTGCGGCCGGTTCGCCCGCGAATACAGCACGGAATGGAATTGCCAGTTCAGCCGTCCCCACGTGCCCACTTCTTTCATCCACAGCGCTTTTTCGTAAGTGTCCAGAATGGATTCCGCTTCCTTAAAATCCGCTTCCGTCAAATGCGGAATGGAAGCCCGCAGAACTTCGCATTCCAGCAGAGCGCGAATATCAAACAACTCTTCAATTTCATCCGCCGAAAGCGCCGAAACCACCGCGCCGCGATGCGCCACAATATTGATCAGTCCCTCGGCCTCGAGTTGCCGCAGCGCCTCTCGAACAGGAATCCGGCTGACCTGAAAATCCGCTGCAATCGCGTCTTGCCGCAATTGCTCGCCCTCCTGCACGTCGCCGTGAATAATCATCGCGCGCAGCTTGTCCGCTACGGCGGATGCTAATGACATGCGCGGAATCCCGTTTCCGGAACTCCTCGATTCTTCCCTCTCGACTTTTGGTTTTGTTGCCATCTGCCGCCAGAATCGCGCTTTACCGCTGTCTTCGGTCGCCTAAGATAGCATATCGCTCAATCAATGGATGAGATTACGTTCTCATTTTACCGCTTTGTCTGACCACTCACCAATCCCCTCGCTCACGATGTCTTACCCCAAATGTCTCCAACCGTGAACCCAGTTGGGAACGGATCATCATCCTCCAGCACGTATTGCGAAAATCCCGTAATCCACGCGCGCCCGCTGATCGTGGGAATCACCGCCGCGTACTTTCCCACTTGCGTTTCCGCGATCAGGTGCCCCGTGAACGTCGTCCCAAGAATTCCTTCATGCACAAAATCTTGATTCAGCTTCAACTTTCCCTTCGCATGCAGTGTCGCCATCTTCGCGCAAGTTCCT
>JASHYE010000052.1 GCA_030043155.1 Candidatus Acidiferrales bacterium
GGGCGACGCGATGATCGGCGGAAGTACCAGATTCCGCGTGATCTCGTGATGCCGTCTGCCTCGCTCGACACTCTCAAGCAACGCCTCGCGTACTGAACTGCTTTCTCTATAGAGCCTGCGGATGTCGCTGTAGTCCAGAAACGCGCAATCCTCCGCCGAAAGACCATGATCCTCGCCGAGTTGCTTGATCAGCGATAGAACATCGCTCAAGCTTCGCGTGAACACGAACTTCGCGTATTCGCGGCCTTCAATGCCAGCCTTGATGAACTCGATCAAACTCAGCACGTCGATGTCGAGCTCATGTTCTTTGAGAAGCTGCTCGATGTGGCGCAACTGCTCGATCGAGAGCGCGAAGCGCGGTGGGGCGTCCGCGGGCGGTCGCGGACTTGACCAGTCGAAATAGAGATCGGGCGCCTCGTCGTAGCGCGGCGATAGGATGTCGTACGTCCCGGGCCGAAGATGGCCATAGCGCGCGAGGAAGTCTGCCTTCGGAAGCTGCGTAAAATCCCGGCCGATGCGCGATCCCACCGTGTCGACACTCGCCATGAATGTCGCGGCTTCCTCGGCATTGAGGACGCCCACTTCCACAAAGGACTGGAGCATCTGAACTGCTATAAAACCTGCCCGCGCGAGGCCGGCGAACGGCAGCGTGCCGTATCGCTTGCAGTCCTCGATCAGCCAGTATATGCGGCTGATTGTGTCGATCTCGGCATTGCAGATTGTCGGAAACCGCTGTACCAGCAGATCGATCTTTGCCCGATCGCGACGCCAGAGCGCGGTCTCGCCATGCATGACGCGATTGGTGAGGTGCCGCAAGGCATTCGAGAGTTCGCGAAGGTCCCCTGGAGAAAATCCGGACTCACCAAGCCTGCTCATTCGCTGCGGCAGATCGAGAGTGTAACAGGAGAAGATGATCTCAAATTCGACCTTGTCATGTAGATGCGGCTCTGAGAGCAGGCGATCGATGTAGTAGTTCACAAGACGCCCGGCGAGATCGTCCGATACACCCCGTGGTATGAACGAGTTAAAGCTGACGCGTACATCGATGTATGGCAATCCGTGCAAGCTGACCATCAGCGGGAAACTGCGAAGATTCTGGTACCCGTAGTTATCCCGCTGATAGGCCCAGATTGCATCGGTGATGAGTTCGCAATAGAGCGATAGCGAGAGGGGCCAAGGCCTCATCCCGATGACTTCGGCCGGGTTCCAGTCCGGCATGACGCCGAATATGGCCCGGCTGCCGCGCAGGTAGGGATGAGGGCGGCCGAGCAGTTCGACCTTACGCGCCACATGAGCAACCGCCGTGTCGATCTTCGGGTCAGCTGACCTCCCAGGGCAATCGACGGCGAGCGGGCGGACTTGCAGAAGATAGAGTTGCCCGTCATCCCCTACTGCGAATTCGACGTCGATCGCATCGCATGCTAGAAGAGTCTCAAGTTCGCTAACGAGAGCGATGACCGGTCTCAGCGACGGTGGACAGGCATCGGGCCGCGATTTGAGACAAAAGAAGGTTTTGAGATTGTCGCCTACGCCTGCTGTCGCGCGATGGGTTAGGCCGGAACGGTCGTCGTAATTTACAACGAAATAGGGGCCGCCGTTCGGACTGCGCGAAAATGCCACACCCGCCATCGCCACGCGGTCAAGCATGGGCTGCACGAAGACCTGATCCTCGTCGCTCCCTCCGTTCTCGAACGAGCCAATGACCCGGTCGATTGCCTCTGCCACCGCTGCGCTGCCGACGACACCGAGAACGGAATCGTATCTGCCGGCTTGGCTTGTCACCGCACCATCCTCGCCCCGCGCGCTGCTACGCACGATAACCCGATCCGAACCCCAGGGTGCCGCGATGATGTCAGCAAGTACGTCGGCTGAGTCCGAGCGCCAGCGGCCGACCGAGAATCGGACCTGCGGCAGAACGCGCCCATTGCGCACGAGCGGCGCCAAGGCTTCCAAAGATTCCGCCTTCGTTTTGAAGGCGACGGAGTGTTTCGGCTGCGGTCCGCATGCGCCGTTCCATTTGGCGCATACCGTCAAAATGCGGTCCACCGCCGTCGCAACGTCGAGCGCCCCATAGTTGTCGAGGACAAGGTCGGGCGCTTCCGGTGCCTCCGTCGGCAAGTCAATGCCGACGACGTCGCGCGCATCGCCACGCTCAGCCCTCGCGTAGATGCCCTTGTTGTCCCGGCGCCGTAGCTCCTCCATCGGGACCCGAAGGTAGATCTCGCAATACCCGGGGATGTTCTCGCGGTTCCAGCGCTGCACCTTGTGGAACAGCGAGATGGTAGCGCAGACGACATCGGCGCCCTGTTCGGCTAGCAACCGACATAGCCGCGCGTTGCGCATTGCCGATCGCAACCGATTGGCTGCACTGTAGTCAAGGTCCTCGGCAATTACGGCACGGAGTGCGTCGCCATCGAGAAAGGTGGCCGGACGACCGGCAGAACGCAGCCGGCTCCACAATTCCCGGCCCACGGTTGTCTTGCCGGCACCGGATAATCCGGTAATCCAGAACACGCGCCCCGTCGAAGGTTCATGTCTAGCTTCAGACTGGCGTTCCCAATCCTTTATGTTTGTCACCACGTGAAGTCGTGTGCCCCTGTAGCAACCGCAACACGCCAACAGCTATTCCGTCATAAATGGGTGTAAGTTCCGAAATTCTGCCCCGCAGCTTCTCGCTCGTCCTCGAGTCAAATCGGTATCGCATTTGGTATAATGCTTATACCAGAAACCCTAGGACGGCAGCAACGTCCCCAAGGCTGTCATAACGAGCTGTCTGGACGACGGCAGGCAATTCGCACAGGCACAGGCGCCAAACTGACTGCGCGCGCCATTCATGAGCACTCGAACCGCGCTCATCGCCCATTCATCAAAGTGAATGGCGCGGCGATCCACCCATCTTCGGACGTCTCAGTTTGTTTTTGATACACAGGCCTGCACTGCGCTAGCAGACCGACGACGTTGTCCTGGTTGTAGAGCATCACCTTGATCGCTACCTGAGGAAAGCGGGAAAGGAGTTCGACCATCAAGGGTAGCCAGGCCTCCGAGAGCTGGATCGGAAAAGCTGTCCTCTCCGGTCTCAACATGGCCCGCAAGTCGATACTGAAAAGTCGGGTCACTCGCAACCGTGACGATCACGTCATACCAGCCGTAGAAATCAGTTAGCGACAGTTGGCCTTCGAGTGTCTGCCCGGGATCGAGATACTGCGACACCTCGTCGCATGTGTAGGCGTCCCGGAGCCGAACTTGGACCTGCGTAGCGCCTACATTGGCAATTTCCCACTGAATTGAGCCGCCGTCTTCCGTCCCATACGTGGCAAAAACATCGAGGACGGCGGCCGCCGAGCCGATGCTGCCGCTAAAGTAGCGCACGAAGCCGTTCGGGCCATACACGGAGAGATTGTAGGACGGCGCGGCGCTCCAGGAATCCTCCAGGCACTTGCCCGGTTCGACCGTGTAATTGCGCACCAAGTCCGTGGGATTTCCGGAACGCACCTGAAACACAGCGGTCGCGCTGCCCGTGTTGAGGAACTTCAGGACTACCGTACCGTTTGAAGCATCGACTCTCGAGCGAACGTTCAACTCGTAAGGCAACGCACGCGCGGGTCGCAGGCCACTTTCCTGCTGGGGCACGCCGACGATCACGCTGCCCAGAGTGGGTTCAAAAGTGTCGACGGTTCCTCCCGCGAGTTCGTCCGCCGGAGGCAGAAAGCCGGCCGTGCTCGGCAGGCTCACGGAATCGTGATTTGGGTTCGCAAAGTTAAAGGCCGAAGTCAGGTCGCCGGCCACGGCGCGCCGCCAAGGGGAAATATTCTGCTCCTGTACTCCGAAACGCTTCTCGATGAATTGGATCACCGAGGTGTGGTCGAAAACCTGGGAAACGACGTAGCCGCCCTTGCTCCAGGGCGAGATGGCAAGGAAGGGCACGCGCGTGCCGAGGCCAATCGGTCCGTTCGGCGTGGAGGTCGTGACGATCTCGTTTTCGATGCTGACCGTCGAGGCCCCATGAGCCCGCGTCGGGGGCGGTGTTGCAGGAACAAGATGATCAAAGCTCCCGTCGGCTTCGTCATAGTCCACGATGAACACCGTCTTGCTGAACACTTCGGGATTCGAAACCAGAATGTTGAAGATTTGAGAGATGTACCAAGCGCCGTAGTCGACTGGCCAATCGGCGTGTTCGGTGTAACCAGCCGGTCCCACGATCCAGGAAACCTGCGGCAGGCTTCCGCTCTGCACATCTCTCCGGAATTCATCGAACAGGTGATTGGCCCAGGCCAACCAGGCCGACTCCGGCGCTCCGCCGCTGGGAAGAAGATCGATGATTTGAGTGCCCGTGCAGCCGTTATCGAACAGCGGGGTACCTGGCGAGGAAGTCGCGTACTGGGTGAAGAGAAGCACTGGATTGTCGGCGAAGTTACCGGCGAAGGGGCTAATGGTACCATCTCCAAAATCCGGCGAGAAGGTCTGCCCGGCGAGGTCCTGGTAGATCTTCCAGCTGACACCTGCGGCCTGCAGCACTTCGGGGAAAGTGTGCCAGACCCAGTAGGCACCGTTGATGCTGAGGCCATTGTAGGTGGCCGGACCGGCGCCGAGGCCGTCGGCCCCACCGCTGCCGAGGTAATTCACATTGCCAATGCAGCCCGACCACAAGTACATGCGGTTTGGGTCAGTCGGCCCCATAACCGAGCAGAAATAGGCGTCCCCGACGGTGAAAGCATCGGCCAAAGCATAGTGGTAGGGAAGGTCTTCGCGGGTCATATAGGACATGACCATCGGACCGTGAATGACTGCCCATTTGTCGTAGTAACCCTGGTTCCAGCATTCGTGGGTGGCTTTCCAACTGTGATCCGTTCCCGGCAGATAGGTGAGACCCGGGTTGGCACCGTTAGGATTCACGCGGAAGGGCGGGACCACCGCCACGCCATCCGACGGCCCGCCCAAGGTGCCATAGTTCGGCGGTACGGCGAATCCCGCCGACACACTCGCTGCACCAGATGGCTGCAGAAAGACCGAAGCGGGGGCGGTGCCGCCATTCACACGCGGGAGGTGGATGTTCACTGCTCGCGGGTCGTTGAAGCCACGCACGCCGCGCAGAGTCCCGAAATGATGGTCGAAGGGGCGGTTCTCCTGCATCAGGATAACCACATGCTCCACGTCTTGTATCGTGCGTGTTGCGTCATTTGCCGGAATGGCGAGCGCCTTAGCGATGTTCACCTTGAACGCGCTCAACGCAGCCGCTCCGCCCATCAAATGCAGGAACCTGCGCCGATCGATGTTGCTCATGAGGGAATTCCTTCCTCAAGATTGTGTGGTGGGAGGCAGCGCCTTCCCATCATCATAGATGCGAGATTACGTGAAACAGTGTCGCATCAAAGACAAAATCTCTTCGGCGGCGCGACAATTTGTCACTGTCGGCCGGGGTGGCTGGTTTTCCGTTGGTGAGTTCGGGGGGCTGCTATGGACGTGGTGATGCGATTGTAGAAAGCCTCACCCGTGCCGGCCCAGATGATGTTATGCGCGGACGGAGCGATGGCGAGCGAGCCATGGACATCATATCCTGCTTGTCTAAAGATCGGCGTCCAGCGCAGGCTGCCATCCGTACTCTTAAAGATTCCTCCCTATGCAGTCCTATGGCTTTGCCACATATTGGTCATTTTCTACTCCGAAAAGCTACCCGAAGCCTAGGTGGACGGGACAGAAAGGTTCCCGACCATTCGTAAATTGGCTTAATTCCAATCAGCATAATCCATACGAACCATGATTCCATCCGAGTTGCGGTAGTGTCTTAATTTGGATTCTCTTGTCTCTATTCTGCGCTCTGCCCAAACCAGCATGGGGACAATTTGCTGGAGGGGGACAAGTTCTTAGCCGTACCTTCAGAGGCATAACAGAAGCGCGTGTAGTGGATTACTTTCCCAAATTGGTCTCCATACGCGATACATCCGACCATAGCGAATTCAGAGCTGAGGGCCACAGGCTTGTCAGGCGTCTCGATTTTTACTTTTTGCTCGGCGGTGTCATTAGGGAAAACGACGTGTCCCATGGGCGGGAACTGAAATGGAGGGATATGTTTGTCCCAGATCGGTGGAAGCCGATACATCTGCTTCAGCTCATCAGCCGCACTCTCGCACAGGGTGTCAGCTTCTCTGTTCCACTGCTTAGACAAGTCACCTGCGTTATTAATATCGTGCTGGAAATACCACGCGGGCATTACCTGCGCATGAATGGCCGGAGACGGCCCGTAGTTTTTGAACACGATTTTAGCATCTACGGCGAGCATCGAACCCAATACTTGAACCGAACTTTCAATTGTGGGTTCACCGAAAACTCCGACCCACGGACGCTGCTGCTCTCTAAATTGCCGCTCAATATCTGTGTTCGTTTGGTTAGCTGTCTTCAGTTGTCCCCGCAACGTTTTCAACGTGCAAAAGGTGAGACCAGCCAAGACCACAGCAGCGATGACTCCGAGGATTTCCAGTCCGGTTCTGATTTT
>JASHYE010000431.1 GCA_030043155.1 Candidatus Acidiferrales bacterium
TCCAGCTTCGTGAGCGACTTCCAGTCCAGGGCAAATCCGTTCGATGCAACGCGCTCGGGATAGGTTAGCGCATATTGAATCGGCATGCGCATGTCCGTTGGCCCAAGCTGTGCCAGAATCGAACCGTCCACGAACTCCACCATCGAATGAATAGTCGATTGCGGATGGATCACCACGTCAATCTGCTCCGGCCGCATCGCAAACAACCATCGCGCCTCAATCACCTCGAATCCCTTGTTCATTAGCGTCGCGGAATCCGTCGTGATTCTCTTCCCCATCTTCCAATTGGGATGCGCCAGCGCCTGCTCCGGTGTTACGTCTTTCAGTTGCTCCGCTGGAGTCTTTCGGAACGGCCCTCCCGAAGCCGTCAGCACCAGCTTTTTCACTTCTTTTCGCTCGCCCGCGCGTAAACACTGGTGAATTGCATTGTGTTCGCTGTCGACCGGCAGCACGGCCTTTCCCTTTCGCTGCGCTTCGGCCATCACCAATTCGCCTGCCGCGACCAGAACTTCCTTGTTCGCCAGCGCCAAATTTTTGCCCTGTTGCACCGCTTTGTACGTCGCCGGCAGCCCTACCACGCCAACCGCCGCCGACAAAACAGTGTCAGCATCAGGATGAGTTGCAACGCGCTCCATTCCCTCCGCGCCGCACAGAATTTCCGGCGTTTTGTCGAGTTTCAGAGCCTTCAGGCGCTCCTTCAGCTCTTTCGCACCATCGCACGTCGCCGCGGACACCACCTGCGGCCTGTACCGCTCCGCCTGTTCCGCCGCCAACTCCACATTTTTTCCTGCCGCAATCGCGACCACTTCAAATCGGCCGGGAAGCGAATCCACTACCTTCAGGCATTGCCGCCCGATCGAGCCCGTCGATCCCAGTATAGAAATTCGTTTCATCAGGTCTTATTTCGATTCTACCAGATCGCCCGCCCGCGTGGCGCAGGCTGTCCGCCTATGGCGTTCCCGTTTGAGTTGTCATCCCGAACCCGGTCGCGCGGGACTCTGCGAAGCAGCACAGGACAAAAGGCGCGAACGGTCTGCTGCTCGTTTTGCTTTTCATGCGACTGACTACCTGCCCAAGAAAGGAACGACGCGCAGCCGTGCCTTAAACCCCTTTCCTAAAGCTTTCTTCCTATTCGCGCACGCCTTGTGCGCGATGTCTTGGCATTTCGCTCGTCACTCGCCGCTCGCCACTCGTCACTGCTTTATTCATATCTCAGCGCTTCCATCGGCTCAATTCGCATCGCCCGCCGCGCGGGAATCCAGCACGCTGCAACCGCAACGAGCGCCAACACTGCAGCCACGCCCACGAACGTCATCGGGTCCGTCGGCTTGACCTCAAACAGCAAGCTCCGCATGAACCGCGTCAGCGTCAAGCCTCCGCCAACGCCCACGATAATTCCGGCACCCGCGAGCAGCATGCCTTCGCGAATCACCATGCGCAGAACATCTCTCGGCTGCGCGCCCAGCGCCATCCTCACGCCAATCTCCCGCGTCCGCTGCGTCACGCTGAACGAAATCACGCCATAAATCCCGATCATGGCAAGAATCAAACCGAGCCCGCCGAACGCACTGAGCAGCACCGCCTGAAAATGTTGATCTGCCACGGACTCCGCGACAAGCTGATCCATCGTTTTCACGTCGGTAATGGGCGCGTTCTTGTCCACCGACCAAATAGCCTGCCGCAGAGCAGGAATCATAATTTCCGGATCCGCTGATGTGCGCGCAATAAAGGTTGTCGCGTTGAAATAGGAGCCCTGTCCCACGGGGATAAAGATTTCAGCCAACGGTTTATTCTCCAGATTAGCATCGTGGGTATCGCTCACTTCTCCGACGATTTCCATCCATTGCGGCTCATCCTTCTTGTTGTGTCCGGCCGATCCGGTGCTGACTTCCTTTCCAAGCGGCTTGCCATCCAAGTATTTTCCCGCAAACGTCTCATTCACGATCGCCACACGCGGAGAGCCGTTCACGTCGGCGTCCGTAAAGCCGCGCCCCTCGAGGAGGCTCATCCCCAAGGTGCGAAAGTAGCCTGGCGAAATGTCCCTGTTGGAAATGAGCGCGCCGGTATCCAAAGAAATCGCCTGCGGCTGGCCATTAATGCGCAACTGGAACAACACTCTCCAACCCGCGAGCGGCGCAGACGATGCCACTGCGGCATCTTGCACGCCGGAAATCGCACGAATACCGCCGAGGACGTTTTGCGATGCCAAGAAGCATGCCTGACGCTTCTTTTCGTCGTCCGGGTCGCACACCGATTTGCTGAAGTTCGCCGTCATCGTCACGATGTGGTCGGTGCGAAAGCCCAGCTTCACTGTCATTAACTTGCCGAAACTGCGAACGACCAACGTCGCGCCGATAACCAGGATCACAGCCAACGCAACCTCGATAATCACCAACGCGCTGCGCATGCGACGAGGCCGTCGCGCAGAAGAACCCGCCATTGCAACCCCAAACCCGTCTCTGACCATCCCTCCCACTCGCCGCGCCGACGCCTGCATCGCCGGCGCAAGCCCGAACAAAATTCCCGCGAGCAACGACACAGCCAGCGTGAACCACAGCAAATTGGTATTGAGAAGAAATTGGCCGTGTTCCGGCGAATCTTTCGGCGTGATGACCTGCAAGATGTGAACGCCCCAAAACGAAAGCAAAAGCCCCAGCGCACCGCCAGCAAGCGCGAGAAGCATGCTTTCAGTCAGGAACTGGCGCACAATCCTCATGCGGGAAGCGCCCAGTGCTTCGCGAATCGAAACTTCGCGCTGCCGCGCCCATCCGCGCACGAGCAGCAGGCCGCTCACGTTCACGCAAGCGATCAGCAGCACAAATCCGACCGCGCCGAGGAGAATTAGCAGCGCGTTATTCAGATCACTTGCGTTGGGCTCTATCGTGCTAGCTTCAAGAGTCATGCCCATACCGAAAGCGGTAAGGTTTTTCGCAAACCGCGGGCTGATGGCCTTGAGCTGAGCATTTACTTCTTGCAGCGTGACGCCTTTTTTCAACCGCGCAATCGCTGTGCTGCTT
>JASHYE010000432.1 GCA_030043155.1 Candidatus Acidiferrales bacterium
TTACTTGTTCGCTTCGGGCGTTATCGAAGATGCCACAAGGATTGCACCCGAGCTCAGCCCCTGTCGCGTCGAAAATCTCTCCAATCCACCCAGTGTCCCCTTCACCACAACTGTTTGACCCGCGTATTTCGCTGCTTCAACCTGAGGATTGAGAATGTAGACTTTCTTATCTGCGAAATTGAACAATTCGTATTTGGCGTCTTTGTTCTTTACGTATTCGTTGGTGCAGGAAGCTGTCAGCGGTTTGTTGACGCGATTGAAGCCGCAATACGTATCCGTGACATAGCCGCTCCAGGTAACGCTTGGGTTCCTGGATGGAGCCAGAAAACTCAGTGAGCCTGCGAACAGAAACAGTAATGCGGCGGTAAATGGCAGTCTTACCATCGCCCACCTCCCTTTTGGCCGAGTCTCCGATATCGGGCGATGAAAGTCAATCAGGCGCTAGGCTTAAGGACAAAATCCTACGGTGCATTGCTGGAAGTTATGGCAGTGCTAGGACGAGCAACCGTTTCGGCTTCGCGCTTGGTCTTATTGAGTTTGCGGGTATCCTGAATCTTTGGGGAGCGCGATGGCTAAGGGAGCAGAAATCGTGGCCGTCAAGATCATGGAAGGCGTTTCGCTGGCCGAGTACAGCAATTACCGCATCGGCGGGCCCGCGCGATACTTCTGCGAAGCCGCGAATGAAGACCAGATTCGAGAAGCCGTGATGTTCGCGCGCGAGCAAAAGGCGCCGCTATTCGTGCTGGGTGGCGGAACGAATCTGCTGATCGCTGACGCGGGGTTCAATGGGCTCGTGCTCAAACTCACGGCTGCGCAAATTGCGGCCGACGGAGAACAGGTGACGGCAGGAGCAGGCGTTTCCGTTGCGGACCTGCTGAAATTCACAATCGCACACTCACTGAGCGGCTTGGAGTGGGCCGGCGGCTTGCCCGGGACGCTGGGCGGAGCCATTCGCGGGAATGCAGGCGCGTTTCAGGGAGAAATCAAAGACCGCATCGTGAGCGCCGAAAGCTTTGATGTGGAGACGCTCACGACGATCACGCGCGAAAATGCCGCGTGCAAGTTCGCGTACCGCAACAGTATTTTCAAGGAAAAGAACGGGCGCGAGATTATTTTGGGCGCCACTCTCAAACTCGAGAAAGGCGACTTGCAGAAAATTGCCGCGGGCGTTCAGGAAAAAATCAACTATCGCTTGGAACGGCACCCGATGGAATATCCCAACATCGGCAGCACGTTCAAAAATGTGGATCTGCAATTGGTGCCGAATGTGTGGCGCCAAGCAGTCGCAAAAGTGATTAAGGTTGACCCATTCCCCGTGGTACCGACAGCGTACCTGATCTCTGAAGCAGGATTGCGCGGAACGCAGCATGGCGGCGCAATGGTCTCGCAGAAGCATCCGAATTTCATCGTGAATCTCGGCGGAGCGAAGGCAGCCGACGTGAACTTTTTGATCGCCGCCGTCAAAGAGGGGGTGTTTGAAAAATACGGGATCCGCCTGGAAGAGGAAATTCAAGAAGTCTCGTCGCGCTAGCTTGCGCCAGATTAAAGGTTTCGCTCTTCGATTGCCTCGGTTTTCTGATGCTTCCTGTTCGCGCTTCCCAGCATCTATTTGTCCGTGTCCAGGATCATTTATGTTGGCGTTGCCGTAGCATTGCTTTGCCTTAGCGCGTTCCCGCAGCAGAACGGTTCCCCGGCGACTCCATCAGCCAATCTCCAAACGGGTACGGTATCGCCGGAAATTACTTGTACCGCGCAACCCGATCAGAGCTACGCCCTTTATTTGCCTTCGCATTACACTCCTGAAAAACGATGGCCTGTGGTTTATGCATTTGATCCCGCGGCCCGTGGAAGCACTCCCCTTGAGTTGATGAAAGACGCAGCCGAACGCTACGGTTACATCCTGGCAGGCTCGAACAATTCGCAAAACGGCGCGTGGAAAGAAGAGGCCGCAGCCGCACAAGCGATGTATCACGATACCCGCGAACGGCTTTCGATCGACGCGAACCGCATTTATTTTACCGGACTTTCCGGCGGCGCTCGTTTTGCGGCTTCGCTCGCCCAGGCGTGCAAATGCGCAGCAGGAGTTCTCCTCAGTGGCGCCGGCTTTTCCCCTTCGTCGCCGCCAACTACTGGAGGAAACTTTGCTGTGTTCGGTGCTGTAGGGATGTTTGACTTCAATTACGGCGAAATGATTCAGCTCGATGCAAGGCTTGGTGAACTGCACTATGCGCACGTGCTGGAACGTTTCGACGGAGCGCATGAATGGGCGCCGGCAAACGTGATGGACGACGCCTTCGCGTGGTTTCGGCTGATCGCCATGAAAGACGGCCGCGAGGCGCGCGACCAAGCTTTCATTAAAGAACAAGCGGCCGTCGCGGAAAAGCGCGCTGAATCTCTGATTTCGGCGGGCGATGCCTACGAGGGTTGGTTCGACTACCGCCAGGATGCGGATACCTTCGCCGGTCTGGAAGATGGTGAGGAATTCCGCGAGCGCGCGATGGCGCTCAAAAATGACAAAGCCGTTCACGCCGGAGCCAAGCGCGAGCAACAGGAAATCGAGGAACAATCGCAGATGGACGCGGAAATTCTCCGAGAACTGGGCAACCTCCGCGAGGGCTCACCGCAGACGAATCCGCCCGCCGAACTGGCGCAAAACATTTTTGACTTGCAGCGCCGTGCTCAGGACGAAACGAATGCGCAGAAAGTACGGGTCCTGCGCCGCGCGCTGGGCGCTGTTTATATTGGCGCGATGGAAGACGGCCAAGCCCTCTACGACTCGCACGATTCAACGCATGCGCTGATCTATTTTGAACTGGCGGCTATTGCGGCGCCAGATTCTGCGGGACCCCTTCGGGCCATTGCCATGGCGCGAGCAACGAATGGTGACCGCCGAGGCGCGCTCGATGCTTTGAGGCGCGCGGAAAGAAAAAGCGGAAATCGCGCCGCATTTGCGGCCTGGCTCCAAAGCGAGCCAGCATTCGCGAAAATCCGCGACACGGCAGAATTCCGCGCGCTGCTGCAATCCGCTCAGGGGGCACAATAGCCATTCATCCTTCGCTACAAATCCGGCTACAAACTTTGCCTGATTGCCATTCCCTTTTCTCTCCGCCACACTTTGATCATGCGTATTGTCCCTCCCGACGAATATGCGGGCGCGGTGGTTTTCTTGGAAAAGCACGGCCACAGCGTCAAGCCTATCGATAGCCTAACCACCTCCGATCCTTGCCCCGCGAGCACCCGCGTCGACGGGAAGGAGTTAACCGCCGAAGAAGTGGTGTCGCTGGCTACCCAAAAAGGCTGGGTCCTCCCGTAGCTTCGCACTCCGCTGCCTTGAAACCGTCGTCCTTGACTGCAACTCGAATATCAGCATACATTGCGTGAACCCTGACTGAGGTTGCCACGGACCAATGGGAATCGAGCACAGGCGCGAGCCGCGCCATCCGTTTTTCGCGTCGGTGGAACTCCTCGAATCACAGTTCAATGCACGCATCGAAGCGCGCACTGGCGATCTGAGCTTGCACGGATGTTACGTTGGTACGACGAATCCGTTTCAGGCCGGCGCGACTGTCCGCGTGACCATCACTCACGCGCAAGAGAAATTCACGGCAACGGGAAAGGTCGTGCACACCAAGCCAAACGTTGGCATGGGGATTTCGTTCACGGAGGTCGCCTCGGCGCAACGCGGCATCCTCATGAAGTGGCTTTCCCAGATGCACGGCGATTAGAATCACACTTCAGCGAATCCTCAATTCCGCTCCCCGCAGCCGTCGCGTAAGAACTCGATGCCGGAAGGGGTACCCGCTCTTTTCCGTCAGTCATTTGCCTGATTGACCATACCGCCGGGCCGCCATACGTTTTCCCTATGCGGACGCTCACCGTAGAGCAGTTCAACCGCGCCCTGGCGTTCCTCAAGAATCGCCACAAGGTCACGCTTTCGCGCGCTACTCCGGGCGACGAGCCTCGCGTTACTGTCGACGGCCAGGCGCTTCCTCGTGCCGACGTAATTCGCATGGCCGAATCCGAAGGCTGGAGCGACCAGTGGAAGCCAACTCCGTCCCACGGGGAATCTTGAAGCTCGCGTCACCTAATTTTTTTCTCGCAACCGAACCGTGACGTGCACCCAATGTTTGTAATCCTAAAAAGAGAAGCCGTATGATGCAGTTCTTCGTTCAGAATTGGCACAATTTGCTGTGGGCAGCGATTGTCCTTGCGGTCGCGGTTGCCGTCTCACTGCTCGTGCACTACGTCGTGTTCTGGCTGCTCAAGCGCCTGGCACGGCGCAAAGGAGCTTACCTCGACCAGTCTCTTGCCCGCCATGCCCAGGGCCCCACGCGCTGGATTTTCCCTCTGCTCGCAATCCTGATCGTCCTGCCAGGACTCACTCTTCCTCCGAAGCTAATGTCCGCTCTGGAGCACATCACCGGCATCGGGTTAATTGCCGCAATCGCATGGCTTTTCATCCTGGCCAGCGTCATCACCTCCGACGTTCTCGCCAATCGCTACCGCGTCGACGTGGCGGATAACCTGCTGGCGCGGCGAATTCAAACGCAGTTCCATATGCTTCATCGCGTTGTCGTGGTCGTCGTCACGATTGTCGCCGTCGCAATTGCGCTGATGACGTTCCCCGCGATCAACCACATCGGTATGAGCCTGCTGGCATCCGCTGGCTTAGCCGGACTGATCGTGGGCCTCGCAATGAAGGGCACGCTTTCTAACTTGATCGCCGGAATTCAAATTGCCTTCACGCAACCGTTTCGTCTCGAGGATGCTGTGGTGATCGAAGGCCAGTGGGGCTGGATCGAGGAAATCGGGACCATGTACGTCGTGGTGCGCATCTGGGACCTTCGCAGATTGGTGTTGCCGCTCTCCTATTTTCTCGACCATCCTTTCGAGAACTGGACGCGTACCAGCGCGGAGCTTCTCGGCCACTGTTTTATTTACGTCGATTACACCGTACCCGTGGAAGAGATTCGCCAAGAGCTTCGGCGCGTGGTCGAATCAACGCCACTTTGGGCAGGAAAGGTATGCGTGCTGCAGCTCTCCGACTTTTTTCAGACCACGGCTCAGTTGCGCGCCTTGATGGATGCCCGCAACTCGAGTGACGCTTGGGATTTGCGCTGCTACGTTCGCGAAAAACTCATCGCCTACATCAAAGAGCATTATCCGCAGAGTCTGCCGCGCTATCGAGCGGAGCTTGATACGCCTAAGACCGCCGCGAGCGAGGAAGGCCCAAACCGAGCCACAAACAGGCTTGGCAGCGCCCCGCAATCGCAGGCTCCTGCTCGAAAGCAGCCTGGGCCGCCATAGGAAGGCGATGGCAGCTTCCAAATGCTCGAACAACGCCAACCGGCTATTTCACGAAAGTATGCCACAGTGGATAGCTCAAGAAGGTGAGGATGCCAGCAGCGGCAAATGAGATGACCATAAGGCGTTTCTTGCTCTGCGGGAATGACCGGGCATGCTCGTTCCAAGCATCGATGATTGCCTGGCCCGAACCCCGTCGCCAAAGGGCAGCCAAATAAATTACGAATGTCTCTTGGTCCTCCGAGCTCAGCAGCTGGAGAGCCTCGCGGATGATAAGGACCATCGTAACAATTGCGAGCCCGAATAGAGAGACACCCAGATAACCTACGAAATCCCTCATGTAGACAGCTTAATTCACGCTCTACGGTGTGATGGTGGAAGTTGCGCAGTCAGTCAACTCATTGCCACTACCGGATAACTCGGATTTGCGCGGCTATCGGGAACTGAGTTACTGCGACAGAACCCGCCCTGATGACGCGCGCCCTCTCATAATGCTAAACTGAAGTTTATAGTCTTCTGCTGCATAACCCGAGGAGCTTGCTGTGGCTGACCAGAAGCACGAAGAATCCTTTCGCGTCGTCGACCGGCGGCTGTTCAATTCCGAGGGCGAACTACGCCCGGAAATTGCCGAAGAGCAGACGCGCGAGCAAGCCAAATCAAAACCATCGCCTCTCCAGCCCGATGCGAAATCAAGCAAAGCCGCACCCTCCGCAGCTGCTCCCGAAACGCCTGCACCCAAGCCCGACCGGAATTTTCAGCTTCTCATCGACCTTCTTGCGCGTAACGCAGCGGCGCTTCTTGGAGGCATTCCGGATCCCGGGACGGGCCAGGCTTACCTCGACCTCGAAGGCGCCCGCGAAATGATCGACATGCTCGACACTCTCCGCGAAAAAACCCGCGGCAATCTGGCCCCTGAAGAAGACCGCCTGCTTTCCGAAGTTCTCGGAAGCCTCAAGCTTTCTTACATGGAAATCTCCAAAGCCGCCGCAAAATCCATGCGCGAAGGGGCCAAAGGCGCGCACTAGTGTCTTCCGGAAACGCGCCTCAAAGCTCCTCCTCGAACCTCCTTCGCGTTACCATACTCGGCTCCGGCACTTCCATGGGCGTTCCCACGCTAGCGTGCCATTGCGAGGTTTGCCGCTCGACGGACCCGCGCGACCATCGTACCCGCCCTTCCGTTTTGCTCTCCTACAATGGCCGTAATGTTGTCGTCGACACTACGCCCGATTTCCGCCAACAGGCTCTGCGCGAAAAAATCGAGCGCCTCGACGCCATTCTCTATACCCACGCTCATGCCGATCACATTCTTGGCCTCGACGACATTCGCCCCTTCAACGCCAAGCAGAAATCCTCTATTCCGATCTACGCAGCCGACGACACGCTCGCCATTCTCCGCCGCAGTTTCGCTTACATTTTCGAGCCACAATCCGGCGAGAGTTCCTGTCCTCAAGTGGAACTTCACTCCCTCGCGGGTGAATTGGAGCTTTTTGGCGCGTGCATCGTCCCCGTTTCCGCGCAGCACGGGCCGCTTACAGTGCACGGCTTTCGCATAGGCTCCGCGGCATATCTGACGGATTTCAGCAGCGTGCCTGAATCTTCCAAGGCGCTTCTCACGAATCTGGATCATCTCATTCTCGACGCGCTGCGCTATATTCCGCATCCCATGCACTCCACTGTCGACCAATCGCTCGCTCTTGTCAGCGAACTTGCTCCACGTCACGCCTGGTTCACGCATATCTGCCATGACCTCGGCCATGAAGCCACAAACGCCAAGCTTCCTCCGAACGTCCGCCTTGCCTTCGACGGGCTTCAGTTCGAGGTGCCTCTGTGACGCCGTCCGCTCAATTCTTCGTCGCGCGCTCGACCGAGGAATGGGCCGCGCGCTTCCCCGCCGATAAAAGAGCCGTCGTCACCATCGGCAATTTCGATGGCGTGCACCTCGGTCATCGCAAAATCATTCGTGGAGTCGTCGAACGCGCGCGCCACAACGGCCACGTTGCCGCAGCGCTTACGTTTTGGCCCCACCCATTGCGCGTCGTGCGCCCGGAGATCGCACCGCTGCTCATCGAAACGCTCCCGCAGCGCCTTGCGCATCTGCAATCACTTGGCCTGGATGCCGTGTTTATTTTGCCCTTCGATCACTCCGTTGCATCTCTCGCTCCCGACGATTTTGTGCGCCGCGTTCTCGCCAATACACTCCATGCTTCTGTTGTCGTCGTTGGAGAGAACTTTCGCTTCGGCCATCGGCAATCCGGAAATGTTCAAACGCTTCGCGAATTGGGCCGCTCTCTCCGCTTTGAAGTGGATCGCGTGGCACCGGTAATTTTCCGCGGTGTCATCGTCTCCAGCAGCGCCATTCGCGCTGCCATCACCAATGGCCACCTGACACAAGCCGCGCGCCTTCTCTGCCGACCCTTTTCTCTCACTGGAGAAGTTCGTCCCGGCACAGGGACCGGCCGTCGCCTCGTTTTCCCCACGCTGAATCTTTCAACCGAACAGGAACTTCTGCCTGCTCGTGGCGTCTATGCAACAGAAACGGTAATCAACGGACGCGCCTATCGCTCCGCCACAAATGTCGGCATGCGCCCCACGTTTGACGGCACAAAGCTCGCCATCGAATCTCACCTCTTCGATTTTTCCGAGGAAATTACTTCCGGGCCAATGGAGGTTCGCTTCTGGCGCCGCCTTCGCGACGAAAGGAAATTCTCAGGCCCCGAAGCGCTGCGCCAGCAAATTCAACAAGACCTCGCGCATACCCGCGCGTTCTTCTCGCGTCTCGACGCCGCCCGCCGCATCGTCACTCGCCACTAGCCACTGTCTCTACAGTTCTTGCAGTAGCCTCCGACTTCCGTGCGCGCGACCTTGATTTCCATGCCGCAATCCTGCTCAATTTGCTTTTTCAGTTGCTCGTAAAGCTCGCTCTCGAATTCCCGCACTTTCCCGCATCGCAGGCACGCAACGTGAATATGGTCGCGCGGCCCGTGGCTTTCATAAAAGTGCCGGTGCCCGCGCAGATGCAGCAGGTCGAGCTCGTCGATCAGCCCATGATGTTTCAGCAGATCCAGCGTACGGTAAACCGTCACGCGCGTAATCTGCGGGTCAATTTTCTGTGCACGTTCGAGGATTTCGCCAGCATCTAAATGCCGCGACGCGTTGTCCATCACTTGCAACACCACGCGCCGCTGCCGCGTCAGCCGAATCGACCGGTTCGCCAGCTGCTTTTGCAATTGCCCGGGCTTGTCATGAACATTGATTCGCTCGCCCGTGGAAACGCGCCGCACCGCACTCTGCGCCATTTCAGTGCCTCAGAATGTCAAAATATGTCACGAATGCGATTACCGTCACCAGGAAAATCAACCCTGCGGTCAGAAACCGCTCTTTCATCGCAAGGCTCAGGTCGCGCCGCAGTGACCCTTCAATCGCCAGCATCAGCACGTTCCCGCCATCCAAAATCGGTATGGGCAGCAGATTCAAAATTCCCAGGTTGATGCTCAGAAACGCCATGAACGTCAGGAATTCAGCCATCCCCAATTTCGCAGCCTGCACCGAAATTTTCACGATGCCCACCGGCCCTGCCGCATCTCTCAGCGAAAATCGTCCTGAAAAAAGCCCGCCCACAAACGAGAAAATTTGCTTCGAGAGATCATAGTTCTTGTCCCACGATTGCGCGCCGGCCTGCCAAAATGGATACGACTGGTGAACCGTATCTCCGAGTATTGGAAAGGCCACTCCGAGCGCCCAACGCTTTCCGCTCCCGTCTCCCAGGTCGACATAGGCCGGTTTGACGGTAATCGTCATATTCTTCCCATCGCGCAGCACGCCAAGAATCACGGGCTTACCCCCGGATCGCGTCACCGTGTCCGTCAGCACGTCGCGGTTCGCCACCGCCTCTCCATTGATCGACGTGATCACGTCGCCAGGCTTCAGTCCCGCCTTCGCCGCCGGATCTCCCTTCATCACCGCATCGATTTCAGCACGCTGTTTCGGGCAGCCGAGCAGGTCGCATCCGCTGGTCAGTGTTTGCGGCACAACCTCTTTCAGCGTGATGAGACTGCCTCCGCGCTCGACGCTCAGTGAAAGCTCGTTCCCGGGCATGATGGCATCGCTCGAAAGAGCCTCTTCCCAGTTCGAAACCTCGGCGCCATCGATGGCGACAATCTTGTCGCCCACGCGCAGCCCTGCTTTTTCCGCCGGAGTATTTGGAATCACCGCAACCACTTGCGGAGCATCATGGAAATACGCCGACACCGGCCCGCCCACAATGTACAAGCCCCACATGACCACGAAGGCCAGCACAAAATTCATGAACGGCCCCGCCAAAATGATCAGCAGTCGCTTCCATCGCGGCTGCGAAAGAAATTCATCTGGCGCTCCGGCGCGTTCCTCGGCCGGATTCTCGCCTGCCATTCGGACGTACCCGCCAAACGGCAGCACCGCCAAACGATAGTCCGTTCCATTGCGCGTCCAGCCAAAAATCCGGTTCCCGAAGCCAATCGAAAACACTTCCACGCGCACGCCGCACAAACGCGCCACGATAAAATGGCCCCATTCATGGACCAGAATCATGATTCCCAGTCCGATGATTGCCGCGACGATTCCTTCCCAAGAGTGCGTCATTTATCTTCCGTCCACGCTAAATCTATTCTAATTCATCCTTTTTGCGATTTCTTCTCGCGCCAGTCGCCGCGCTTCCTGATCCGCATTCAGCACATCGTCC
>JASHYE010000053.1 GCA_030043155.1 Candidatus Acidiferrales bacterium
CTTCTCGCGCAGGCCTCGCTCCAGGTTTTTAAGAATCAGCGGCACAACGGTGATGTACGTGATGTGGTATCGCGTGAATGCCTCGCGAATGAATTCCGGCCGCAGCGTTCGCAGATGTACAACCGTCGCACCACAAACAAAAGGCCCGATAAACCCGACCATGAAATCGATCGCGTGATTCGTTGGCAAAATGCTCAGATAGCGCGCGCCGGGCCAGAACGGAAAAAGTGAAGTGAGCGCGACGCACTGCTCGAGATAATTCTCATGCGTCATCACGCAGCCTTTCGGCCGCCCGCCCGTTCCGGACGAATAAACGATGCACGCCCAATCTTTGCGCTGCCGCTCAACAAACACGGGCTCCCGCTCGTTGCGAAAATCCTCCCAGCGATGCGTGCCATGCAATTCAGCATTGCGCGGTGCTTCCGTGACGAGAACCGCTTTCGCGCTCAGCTTCGAAAACTCCGGCTCTAGCGTAATTGCTCGCCACAGATGGTATTCGACAATCAGAAATTCGCTTTTGGAATGCGCGAGAAGCTGCAAATGCTCGCGCGCGGTGAGTTTGTAATCGAGCGGCACCAGCACGCCGCCCGAATACAAAATCGCATACGCGGAAATCAACCACTTCGACTGATTGGTCATGATGATCGCGGCTCGCAAATCAGCGCGAAGGCCTGCCTCTTGTAATGCGCCCGCCAGAGGGAGCGCTTTTTCCTTGAACTGGCGATAAGTGAGCCGGCAGTTTTCGCGCTCGCGGTCGGCTTCGATCAGGCAAATCTCATTTGGCCAGCGTTCGAGAGCGGCGCGGAGAGCTGCACCGAGAGAGGAGTATTCGCGCAGATCAAGCATCACAGGCGTGCGTGAATGCGCGCAGCGAGCGTGCGAAAGTCCGTTACGCCCTGTAGTTCGTAATCGGGAAGTTCGATGTGAAAGTGATTTTCGATGCGCGAGAGCAGCGCGAGCGCCTGCAAGCTGTCGATGCCGAGCTTCCTGAAAAAATCATCATCGGGAGAGAGCCCGCCGAGCGGCACCTTGAAGTGCGCCGCAGCGAGCCGCAAGACTTCGTCTGTAACTTCCTGAACGGATGGCATTCGTATATTGTAACGGGCTCGCGCAGCGCCGAGAAGCCAGACTTCCTATTTCAGATAGCGGTTCAGCCAGCCGATCCAGCGCGTCATTACATCCTCGCGGTGAACGGGATCGCCGGGGAAATGCCCGGAAACGGGATACGCATAAAACTCTGTCGTCACGCCATTGTCTTTCAGCGCGTGATACATCTCGAAAGATTGCGGAATCGGCACGCGAAAATCGCCGACGTCGCACAAAATCAGCGTCGGTGTTTTGATTTGCGAAGCGTAGGTAATCGGCGACTCATCGCGATAGATTTTCCAATTATCGCCAACCCATGGCGAGCCGCCCATTGACGCATAGTCACTGCGATTGCTGTCGGAGATTGCTGCTTCCTGAACCAAATCATTTACCGCCGCGCCGGAAACAGCTGCTTTCCAAATGTGATAGTGGCCAATCATCCAGGAAGTCATGTAGCCGCCGTAGGACCACCCCGAAACGCCTATCTTGTCCGTATCCACATTTCCAATTTTTTCTACCGCGGCCAGTCCGGCCATTACGTCGCGCCCGGGGCCGTCACCCGCATCGCGATAGATCGCGCGCTGATACGCGTTTCCTAGATTGTCGCTGCCACGATAGTTCGGCTGGAAAACCAAGTAGCCTTGCGCTGCGATGAGCTGGCCGAACACGTCGAATCCAGTCGTCGAACTTGCCTGCGGGCCGCCATGAATCAAAAGAACGAGCGGATACTTGCCGTCTTTCGAAAAACCAGGAGGATAATCAACGATTCCGTCTTCATGAAAGCCGTTTGGCCCTTGCCATTCAATCGGTTTGACATCTGCAAGCGCGTAGGAAGAGATCCAGTCATTGTAGTTCGTCAGCTGCCGCGGAGATGCATCGGTGGAACTCATGTAATAAAGTTCGGCGGGATGATTTGCCGAGCTGGCGGTAAAAGCGAAGTCGCCCTTGGATCCAACCATCATATCGACCCAAAACGACCATGAAGGCTCGAGGTCACCTATGTCCAATTTCCTTGCATTCCCGTCGAGCAAAACGAGCCAAAGCGAAGTGCCCGTGCCGTCGTGGCCGCCAACGAGCAGCGATTTTCCGTCCGGCATCCAGACGGCGCGCTGGATATCGCGATCAATGCCGCGCGTGACGTCGGCTCCGTCGCCGCCGCTCGATGGGGCCACAAAAATCTCCACTTGATTGTTCGCGTCGCCGTCTTTGTTATACCAGTACGCAACTTGCGAGCCATCGGGCGAAAGCACCCCTGCGCTTTCAAGTATTTCATGTGACGTGAGCTTCCGCATTGTGCCGGTATCAACATCCAGCATTTGCAGCGTTGTTTTGTCACCATCGCCCGGTTCCGCTGTTTCCTGGCGCGTAATCAGCAAAGTCTTGCCATCCGGCGACCAGGAAAGCGGTGATGCAGGTGGAGACGGCGGAAAAACGATTGGCAGGCTCCACGTTCCTGAAGTAACGCGCTTTGCTTGGCCGCCGTCCGCCGGAACAAGCCATACGTGCGACGATTGCGCCGCCGCTGTCTCGAGGAAATCGGTGTCGCCAACTTCAAACGAGTCGTGATGCGCTTCGATGGCCTTCTTGTCTGCGGGGTCGGGAGTCACATACGCGATCATCGTGCCATCGGGACGCCACGCGAATTGTTCAACTCCATCCGGTGCGTCCGTAATCTTTTGCGCGTCGCCACCGTCCATCCGCAAAACGAAAACCTGCGGCGTGGCGTCCTTTCCTTCGCCCCCTGCGGCTGTGAACGCAAGGCGGTCTCCATTGGGAGACCACTGCGGCGAGCTCGCCTGTTTATGTCCCAAAGTCATGACGCGTTTCGCACCGCTGGCAATGTCAACGAGCACGACCTCGGTATCGGTGCCGTCCTCTTTCATGTTGATGTGTCCCACGACCACGGCAATCGATTTGTCATCAGGCGAAATCTGCGGATCGCTGACGCTAATGAGCTTTTCCGTATCGGTAACCTGAAATGTCTTTTGTTGCGCGCAAACGGGAGCTGGCGCCAAGGCGAGCGCGAACGCTGCGGTGCTCAAAATAATCGTGAGCGGCGCGAAGCGAGCCTTTGCCGACAATCGACTGCCTCTCTTTATCTCATTTGAATTTGTCTGGGACATTCTGCTTCTCCTCGCTCACATTCTCGCGTTCACAAACTTACGGCAGATAAGGCATGGCGTCGGCGCTCTCGACGAATTTCCGCAAACCCTCCTCCACCGCGGGACGGCTGAATAGTTCGCAAAAAATATCGATCTCCCGCCGCAGCTCCTCGTGAGGAATGGGCTTGATAA
>JASHYE010000054.1 GCA_030043155.1 Candidatus Acidiferrales bacterium
ATCTGCTCTTCGAAGTTTGCAAGCAGCGCCGTGACATTTTGCCTGAGCACGGACGCCATCTCTTCCTCCGCGACCACTTTCCCGTGCTCCAGTTCTTCGATCCACTTTTGATGTAATGCTTCCGCCGTTTCTCCCCGCTCGCTTTCCAACGCTCTGCGCACTTCGCTCGCTGCCTGATTGGCCACTTCGTTTGCTGCCGCGCGTGCTTCCTCAATTATCTGCTTGGATTCGGCGAGAAATTCATGTCTCAACTGACCTAGCCGGGTATTCTCCCCGTTAAAATTTGCCTCGCGTTCTTCCGTGGGCCCTGCGAAATCACGATTCGCATGCGCCAGGGCCATTTGCAGATAGACCTCGAGCGGAGCCTCTTCGCGCTCACTCTCTCCACTCCCGCGCTGCACAGCCGCCTCAGAACGCATGCTCGCCGCCGACACAGCGGCGCCGCTGCTCCAATCAGCCGGTGGAAGCGTGATTCCCCAAATGTTCCTGCCACGTTCCAGCTCCACGCCGACGTGGAACAGATCCCTGAGCGTCCGCGGCCGCTGAATCCACGCTACACGCGCCCGCACACAAGCCGCTTCCCCACGTGAGCCGCTGGAGGGCACTTCCAGGGTGATCCACGTGTTCTTCGGAAGGTGGTGTTTAGAAGCGTAACGGCATCCGTGGAAGCTTAGATTCTGCGCCGCCGCTCGCTCTTCGAACGGCTGGCCCAGCAAGTCAACTCCACGAATAATGACCGCGGAAGTCTGCTCGATACGCGTGCTTCGCCGACGCTGCTCTCCCAAGTATGTAGCTGCTGCCTCTGACACTTTCTCCCCCTATCGAACGTGTCTGATTTGCGCAGCAGCATAGCACTCCCGCGTCCCGCGGTCGAGCGGCAGACTGTGAATAAATTTTTGGATGTGCTGCGCGGACGCGGGCCCGCAAAGAACTGCGGCGTTTAGATCGAAAACATTGTTTGAAAAAACTGCCCTAAATTCCGGGCTTCTTATTCCTGACCGTGGTGGCAGCCTTCTCCCCGTTCATCTCCATGACGGTGTCCAGCGACTCCTTCACTTCCGCCGCGTGCGGTCCGTTCGGTTGCAGTTCGAGGTACTTTTTATAGGCTTCTTCGGTCCCGGGCGGCACCACGTAGACCTGCTTTCCGCCTTCGGTTTTGGTATCAATTCCCGCGACTAGCGCATTGCCCAGCATGTACCACCCATCTGCGTCATTTGGGTCCAATTGTGTCGCTTTCTGCAGTGGAACTACCGCATCGCTCATTTTTCCTTCATTGGTCAGCACAATTCCGATGTTTTGATAACAGCTGACCCCGGCGGCCTTGTTCGTGGGATCCAGCGTCGCGGCTTTGTCGCAAGCCGCCGTGGCATCCGGAATTTTGCCTACATGGGCCAGATCGGTTCCAAGTTGCATATACAGCGGCGAAGTCGGCTTGATGGCAATCGCTTGCTGTGTCGCATCTACTGCCTGATCGAATTTGCCCGCGCCTTCATACGCGGCGCCCAAATTGCCCAAAATCGTCGGCAAATTGGGATCCTTATCCGGAGCACCTTGCTTGGCCGCCTCGAACTCCGTCACCGCAGTCTGATAATCTGTGTTCAAGCTCGCTTGTAGCGTGGCCCGTTGCGCATCCGGAGCCGAGCGCATCTGTTCCTTGGTCGCGTCCGCGCTTTGAATTGCTTTCACGCCGGCATCGAAATGCACTTTCATCTGCTTGAATTGGGCTTGCGCCGCCTGCTGCTTTTTGATCGCCTCCACATCGATTCCCATCTTCTTGGCGATCGCTTGAAAGTTCTCATCCAAAGTCACGCCGGTCTCGGCGGTGCCGCTATTGGTCTGAACCTGATCGGTGTAGTTGACGTTGTCTTTCTTAAAATTCACCGTATAGGTTCCGGCCGGCAATCCATTCTGGACGTATTTCCCATTTGCATCCGTCGTTGCTGTGTACTGCTGACCTTTGTCTTTATTAGTGATCGTCACCACCACGCCTTCATATGGCTTGCCCTCCATATCCAACACGGTGCCCGTGAGCCGCGTCAGCTGCTGCGCCGAAACTCTCGGCGCCATCGCGCACACCGCCCCAATCAGCAAAGCCACAATTCCCAGCTTCGAAAACAATGGTTTCATTTTGACGACTCCCTTCTACTTTGGATGCCTTTCTATATTATCGCGCAACTTGCACACGATAGACTATAGGGTCCGCATATCCGGCCTCGGCAAATGCCCGCAGTCGAAGACGGCAACTATCGCACACTCCGCACGCTTCCTCTTCTCTCTGGTAACACGACCACGTCTTCTCGAGCGGCGCCTTCAATTCCATTCCTCTCCGCACGATCTCGCTCTTCCGCATGCCAATCACTGGCGTCAGGATCTCAATCCTCGTCTCAGGCCGCGTTCCCACTTGCGCCAGTTCGTTGAACACGCGGTAATACTCCGGCCGGCAGTCAGGGTAACCTGAGCTATCCTCCGCCACCGCGCCAATGAAAATCGCCGTCGCGCCGATCACTTCGGCCCAGCTCACCGCCGCCGCCAAAAAATGGGCATTGCGAAACGGCACGTACGTCACTGGAATTTCCCTTGAATTCCCAACGCCGTTTTCCGGCACTGCAATCCGCTCATCCGTCAGCGCCGATCCGCCGATTTTCCTCAGCGCATCCAGCCGCACCGCCAACCTCTCTCTTGCTCGATAAAATTCCGCAATTTCTTCAAACGCGCGGCGCTCGCACTCTTCGGTTCTTTGACCGTAGCTCGCGTGCAGCAGCGCCAGCGCATGGGTCTGGCTCGCAATCGCCGCTGTCACGCAGGAATCCATTCCTCCGCTCAGCAGCACGATGCCTTTTTCTTTCACGCTCACTCTTTTCTTCCTAAACTCCGTGCATCGCCGGGTCCCAGATGAATTTATGAATCTGCAATCCCAGCCGAACTCGCAAGCCGTCCGCCAAAATCCACTCGGCCAGCACGCGCGCATCCATCGCGGGCCATTTCCCCTCTGGATCGGCAAAAACCGGCGAGAAGAGCACTTCATGGATGCGCTCTGCAAGCTTATGCTCTGCTGTAAATTCTCGCGCGAACTCATAATCGCGGCGGCTCGCGATCACGAATTTGATTTCGTCCTTCTTAGCCAGTGCATCAAGATTCGCAAGCCGAAATTTCCCAGCCTCGCCTGAATCCGGACACTTCACGTCTACAATTTTCACGACTTGTTGCGGCAGTACGCTTACGTCCCGCTCGCCGCTGGTCTCAATCAACACCGTGTAGCCTTTATCGAGCAGCTGCCGCGCTAATTCCGGTGTCTCATTCTGCAGCAGCGGCTCTCCTCCGGTGATTTCCACCAATCTTGAATTCTTTTCCTCCGCTGTCGCACGCCCCTGCAACTCGTCGATGCGAGCCATCACTTCCGCAATGCTGTATTTCGTTCCACCATGAAACGCATATGCCGTGTCGCACCACGTGCACCGGAGATTGCAACCCGTCAGGCGCACAAACACACATGGCAATCCCGCGTAGCTGCTTTCTCCCTGAATTGACTTGAATATTTCAGTGATGAACATGCTTTTTACCCAGAAAGGCTACCGATTCGCCGCTTGCCCGTCCGCGCGAGACTGGGCCTCTTTTCGCCTGAGATGAATCACTCCCCAAATCGCCGCGGCCAGCTCGCCTCCCACAACGGGAATCGCCAGCTTCAGTCCCCACGCATAGTAGATCCACAAAAATGAAACAATGAACGCCGGTACAGCAATAATGTAAAAAGCCCGATTCACCGATTCTCTCCGCTCATCGCCGCGCCTCTCATTTCCGGCCATCCGGCCGGAACGTCGCCGAGCTCGTCTCTGTTTCCCACACTGTCACTCCCGAAACCGTTGCGCCATTCTCCGTTCGCTTCATCTGCTTCGCGATTTCGTCGTGAATATGTTTCGCAATGTTTTCCGCGGAAGGATTCACTTTGTCAAAGGGCGGAAAGTCATTCAAATTGCGGTGATCGAGCGAACGAATCACCGTCTGAATTACCTGTTTCAAATGCACAAAATCGTAAAGCAGGCCCGCGGAATCGAGCTCCTGCCCTTCCATGCTCACGCGCACTCGGTAATTATGCCCGTGCTGATTCTCGCACTTGCCATAATATCGGCGCAGGTAATGCCCGGCTGAGAAACTCTCATCTACGCTGATTTCGTACATCGATTGTTTTCCGTTTTCGCTCTCGAAACGCGCAGACGCAGCCGCCGCGACCTAAAGTTGTTCGGCGAACCGTTCTACTTCGGCGAGGTCATGCGTCAGGGCGTATTCGGGCAGCGATTCCATGAAAATTCTACCATATTGCATCCGCTCAATCCGATTATCCAAAATCGCGAGCACTCCGCGGTCCGTGCGCGACCGAATCAGCCTGCCAAATCCCTGCTTTAATGACAGCACGGCTTTAGGCACCTGATACTCCGCAAACGCATTTTGTCCATCTTCTTGCAGCGCCTTCACCCGCGCCGCGACAATCGGATCCGACGGAACCGCAAACGGCAGCTTGTCGATAATGACGCATGAAAGCTGAGATCCGGGAACATCTACTCCCTGCCAGAAACTCGCCGTCGCCAGCAGTACGGCTCCGGGCGTAGTGCGGAATCGCTCCAGCAGCGCCGAGCGCGGCGCTGTGCCTTGCAGCAGCAGCGGAAATGGGATCGTCCCGGCCAGCCGCTCGTGAATCTGACGCATTTGCGCGTAACTCGTGAACAGACAGAACGCCCGCCCTCGTGTCATCTTCAGAATCTTCGCAATTTCCTCCGCGGCCTTTTCGGTAAACCTCTCGTCTCTCACGTCCGGGAGCATCTTCGGAATGTACAGTAACGCCTGGCTCGCATAGTCGAATTCCTGCGGCAACACTTTCTCCTGAGCTGCGGAAATTCCCAGCCGGTGCTTCGCGTAATCGAACCGCCCGCCGACAGCTAATGTCGCCGATGTGAGTACGACCGTATCGAACTGCTCGAAAAGCCGCTCCCGCATGATTTCGCTTACGTCAATCGGCGTCGCCACAAGAAAAATTCCCTTCCCGCGCCGTTCAAACCAATAGACGTAGCTTCTCTCATCGCTCTCCAGTAAAAATGCCAGCTCGCGCCGCAACTCTGCCGCGCGCCGCGCCAGATTCATCACTTCTTCCGGTTTCGAACTCAGTCCCGCGAGTTCTGTTTCCATTCTCTTCAGTGCGGCAAGCAATCCTTCGTACGCTTCGCGATTCCGCTCCAAAAACGCCACGCGCTCCGCATGTTCGAACGGAAACCTTCCTTCTCGTTGCGCAAATCCCTCGAAAAATGTGTGCGCGCGTTCGCGAATCTGCGTCAACGGCCGCCGCGTTGCCGCTGACCCCAGATTCAACATCCGCAGCGTCTGCTCCCCATCGCGCACCAGCTCGTCAAATTGATAGCTCGAAACCGCTCGCCCGAAATAATCGCTGGCCACGTCTTCGATTTCGTGCGCCTCATCGAAAATCACCGCCGCGTATTCCGGCAAGATCGAACCAAAATCGTCCTGCCTCAGCGCCAGATCAGCGAAAAACAAATGATGGTTCACGATAATGACGTCCGCTTCCTGCGCCCGTTGCCGCATCGCCGTCAGAAAACACTGTTGAAATTGCGGACACTTCTGCCCCGTGCAGGTTTCCTTTCGCGCATCGATCCGGTTCCACAATTCCGCGTCATCCGGCAGAAAATTCAGCTCGGCGCGGTCGCCCGTCTCGGTCAGCTTTTCCCAGTCGCGAATCTGAGCGAACCAGTTGATCTCGTCCATCCCGCGCAACACCGGCTGGCCCTCCATCAAATGCACTTTCTCGCGGCACACAAAATTGTTCCGTCCCTTCATCAGCGCCACTTTCAACTCCGGCGCAAAATGCTTTCGCAAAAACGGGATGTCTTTTTCGAAAAGCTGTTCCTGCAGCGATTTCGTCGCCGTGGAAATCACCACGCGCCGGCCGCTGCGTATCGCCGGAACCAAATATGCGAGCGTCTTGCCCGTACCCGTGCCCGCTTCAATCAGCGCATGCTGGTGCCGCGCAAACACCTCGTCCACCATCTCCGCCATCTCGAGTTGCGCGGCGCGAAATTCATAACCGAGATGGCATTTCGCCAACAGCCCATGCGGTCCGAAAACATCCGCCATCGTTACCGCGCTTTTCTCGTTGATAGGACTTTGCTTCGCCATCTTCTTGGTCGTGGAGGTTGAACCCATGTCGTTCGCCGCGATACATACTATAACCTGCACTCGCCCTGCGCAGACCACTGTATCCAGAACTTCGGTAGCCTCATTTTCGGAGGAGGTCCATGACGGAAAAATCGAGTACCACCAGGCCCGGCGTCGTGGAAAAAATCATCAAGCCCATCGTTCCGGAAGCGCCTGAAAAAGCGCAGATCGCAGTCAAATGGGCCGATCATCTCTACCGTGAAATTCGCATTGAGAACACGCTGGTTGACGAAAATGGGAAGGAAGTAAAGCTGAAGGAGGGCGCCGAAGTCGAAGTTATCGTCGAAGCCGATCTGACGGACACCGTGCCCAAGGAAAGAAAGAACGCATAGTCCGCAGCTCTTTTATTTCTCTGTGAGTTTCAGTGCAGCGCGAAGATTCCGCAGTGGCCCTTCAGCCAAACGCCGACGGGCTCACCGAGCGGCTGGCTCTAAGGATATAACCCTCTCACTACCGTTGCATCCGCCACGCGCCCCACTGCCAGCATGTATGCGCCCGTCCTCATGTGCACGTGGTTCTTGCGCGAAGTCTCATACACTTCCTGAAACGCGCGCCGCATCACTGTTTCGAGTTTGGCGTTCACTTCCGCTTCGCTCCAGAAAAACCCCTGCAAATCCTGCACCCATTCAAAATAACTCGTGGTCACGCCGCCGGAATTCGCCAGCACGTCCGGCAACACCATGATTCCGCGTTTCGCGAGCGCTTCATCCGCGTGGGGAGTCGTCGGCCCATTCGCTGCTTCCGCCACGATCTTCGCCTTGATCGAATCCGCATTGTTCAGCGTAATCACCGTCTCCAGCGCCGCCGGAATCAGGATGTCGCATTTCATCGTCAACAAGTCTTCATTGGAAATCCGCGATGTTCCGGGCATTCCCACCACCGTCCCGGAACGCTCCTTGTAGCGCGCCGCTTTATATGGATCAATCCCACGCGAATTGTGCACGCCGCCGCGCGAATCGCTGATCGCCACCACTTTCGCCTTTCGCTCCGCAAACAGCCGCGCTGCGATCGATCCCGCGTTTCCAAATCCCTGGATCGCCACCGTCGCGCCGCGCAAATTCATCTTCTTCACTTTGCAGGCTTCTTCCACCACGAACAAACATCCGCGCGCGGTCGCC
>JASHYE010000055.1 GCA_030043155.1 Candidatus Acidiferrales bacterium
CGGTCAGCGCTGCACTCTCGCATTTCTGCCGCTCGGCACGGGGAATTCGTTTTTGCGCGATTTTCATTCGCAAAATCATCGACCCGATGCTGACGCGTTTGTGCGCGCCTTCCTAAATGGACAGCGCAGGGGCTGCGATGTGATCCGCTTGCAACATTCCGGCGGCGAGCTTTATTACATCAATCTTCTCACGCTGGGTTTTGCCGCCGATGCTGCGGAGGTCGCCAATCGTTATCTCAAGGGATTCGGCCGCGCGGGTTATGCAATTAGCGTAATGGCGTGTCTCGCCAGGCTGAACCGCCGCGCTTTTCCGCTTCGCGCCGATGGCGCGACGGAATTCGACCGCCGCCGCTGTCTGTTTCTCGCGTTCAGCAATACGAAATTCACCGGCGGCAACATGATGATCGCGCCCAATGCCGATTCCGCGGACGGCCTGATCGAATATGTCCGGTGGGGGCCCATCGGACGTCTGAACTTGCTGCGGAACTTTCCTACTCTTTTCGATGGCACGCACATTCGTCATCCGCTTGCCTCGAGAGCGGCGGTTCGCGAAGTCGAATTCGCGCTCGAAGAGCCGGTGAACGTAACCGTTGACGGCGAAAGCCTGCGGTTGAAGTGCGAGCGCCTCAGCATTCTCCCCGGCGCGCTGGATGTCATCGTATGAAATCGATTTACCTCAAAGCGCGCTCACTCATTCTGTGGGCCATTAGCGGCGCGCACTTTTTTGTGCTCTGCACGCTTCTTGTCGGCCTCGGAACGATTGTCGATCCGCGCAAGAATGACCGCGCGCAGCGGATTTTTTTTCGTAACATACTTCGCCTGGCAGGGGTGAAATTCGGAGCGCGGCGCTCCGCGGGATTCGACCCGCAACGCACTAGTCTTTTTGTCTGCAATCACGTCAATATCTTCGATCCATTTGTGATTTATTCCGCGATTCCGCAATTTGTTCGCGGATTCGAGCTGGCGTCGCATTTCAAAATCCCGGCATATGGATGGATGATGGGCCGCTTCGGAAACGTTCCCGTGCCCGACGAAAATAATCGCAGCCGTGAAGGCATCGAACAAATGACGCGAAAAGCAGACGAAGCTTTCCGTTCAGGAATCAGCCTGATCGCGTTTGCGGAAGGCTCGCGTACGCGCGACGGCCATGTGGGGCCATTTTTCAAAGGCGTTTTTCGCCTCGCCATTCGCTTCGGCATTCCCATCGTGCCAATGAGCATCGTTGGTTCGTACGAGTTTTATCGCACCGGTGACTGGATGCTGAATCCCGGGGAAATCACCGTCTACCTGCACGATACGATTGAGACAAGCGGCATGCGAAAGGAACAAGCAACTGAATTGCGCGACCGCGTTCATGCAATCGTTGCGGCGCCGGTGGAGGAGCACATCGCGAAATTGCAGCAAGCCAGGGCGACAAGTGACGCCATGACGGCAAACTCCTGACCGGCGGCGCAAACTTCAATTCAGAAAAGTTCGCGATTGCCTGGAATCAAGCGCCCTGCGCGTATTTCCTTCCACGTGAAGACAACGCGGTGAATCACCGTCAGGGTAGAGAGCGCGGCGATTACCCACAGCACCGGCGCCATCCGCAGAAATGTGCCTCCGATGATCAGCAGCACGAGCCGCTCGGGGCGCTCCATGAAACCAACTTTGCATTGCGGAATCAGGGATTCGGCGCGTGCGCGAGAATAGCTCACCATGAATGAGCTGGCCATCGCCACGGCCGCAAGTCCCATGTAAAACGGCCGGCTGATCAGCGTGTAATAGACAACGAGACCCATATAGAGGCCCAAATCCGAGTACCTGTCGAGCGTGGAATCGAGGAACGCTCCGAACGCCGTCGCGCGGCCAGCGCGTCGCGCTACTTGGCCATCGGCCATGTCGAGAAATCCCGCCAGGAAAAGAACGGCTGCTGCGCTCCGAAAAGATCCATACGCAAAAAGCACAGCCGCCCAAACGTTTACGACCATCCCAACTACGGTGAGAACGTTTGGCGTAATGCCCGTCGCGGCGAGCACTTTCACGACGCGTTCGAGCAGCCAGCCCGCACCGCTACCGATCCAGTGCGTCACCGGTTGCCAGATCGGTTTTTTCTCACTTTCCATAGCGTGAAATAATACGCCAGCGCGCCCCAAGCGCGAACGATCAAAATTCAAAAAGAGTACCACGCAAATCGGACGCGCGAATTGCGAGTTAAACTCAGAAAACCTGGTGCCCGGGGCGGGAGTCGAACCCGCACGACCGTTTAAGGTCCGAGGATTTTAAGTCCCCTGCGTATGCCATTCCGCCACCCGGGCTGGGCATCAGGTTAGCACGACCCAACCCTGCACAAAACTCACTACCGCACTCGGCCCTTTTCCTGATGCGCCCGGTTTTCTCTGCTGTTAGACTGCCGTGAAACCAACAAACGGGCGGCAGGCGCCGACTAAAGTTCTCGGGAGAATCATGCATCATCACCTGAGGCCAAGCTTCACAACCGTTTAGAGAGGAGTGCTTCGATGAAATTCTTTTTTCTGACTCTAGCAATCCTGTTGCTAATTGCGTGGATTTGCGCCTTTCTCGTTTTTCACATCATCGCCGGTCTGATCCATTTGCTTTTGGC
>JASHYE010000056.1 GCA_030043155.1 Candidatus Acidiferrales bacterium
AGCCTGTGGCTTTCCGCACTTAATGTGCAGTATCGCGACGTTCGTTACGTCCTCACCTTTGTCGTGCAATTCTGGTTTTTCGCTACGCCGGTCATTTATCCCGCCAGCATGCTCAAAAAGCACTGGGAAAAAGTCATTGTCTCCCTGAATCCAATGTCAGGCGTAGTCGAAGGTTTTCGCTGGTCTCTTTTCGGACGTTCCGCTCCCAGTTTCATGATCATCGTTTCCGTCATTATCATTTCCATTTTACTGGCGGGCGGCCTGTTTTATTTCCGCCGCATGGAAAAAACGTTTGCCGACTTCGTCTGAGCCGCTCTTGCGCAGAGCAAATGTTCCTCAGCCCCCAGTAATTGCATCTCTATTTTGACAGGTTAGCTGAAATCTTGACCGTGATTGCCATTCGCGCCCGCGAAATCAGGAAGCTTTACCGCCCTAGCGAGCAGGGAATACGAGTTTCATCGCAATGAGACCGTTTTGCACAGTCCTGATCGACACCTACAACCACGAGCGTTATATCGAGCGGGCAATCGTCAGTGTGATGGAACAGGATTTTCCCGCCTCTGACTTAGAGATTCTCGTTGTGGACGATGGTTCAACTGACCGCACTCCAGACATCGTGCGCATGTTCGCTCCACGGGTACGACTATTACAGAAAAAAAATAACGGCCAGGCATCCGCATTCAACGCGGCTTTCCCCAAATGCCGCGGTCAGGTCATTTCCTTTCTCGACGGAGATGACTGGTTCCTTCCTCGCAAAATAGCCGCCGTCGCGCAAGCCCTGTGCAGCGAACCGCTGGCATCCGGCGTAGGCCACGGATACTACCAGTTCCAGGAAGCAAGCGGAGAAACTCAAATACACGCGGTTGCCAGGGATTCTTTTGTTAAGATTACGGATCTGGAGTCGGTACGGGAGGTCTTTCACGCCTGGTGGGGTCGCATCTTGAACAGCGCCTTCTCGATCCGCCGGGAGGCATTGGAACGCGTCGTGCCGATCGATGAGAGCCTTACATTCTGCGCTGATTCGCCAATCGCTTTAACAGGGATGGCTCTGGGAGCGACTTTGCTGAAAGAGCCGCTCGCCTATTATCGGGTCCACTCCTCCAATCTTCACGCGTTCGAAGCGGGAGATAGTGAAAGGCTGCGCCAAAAATATCAAATGAGCGAGCGAATGTTTCAGGTCCTGGATCGTCAGCTGCGAGCCGTGGGCGTATCTTCGCAACTAATTGCCGCGCTGCTGGACGCTCTTTGGGCGGATGCCAGTCGCTGTCGCCTGCGGGCGTGCGGCGGCAAAAGAATAGAAACTTTTCAGACAGAAATGCGCGCATTCCGATCCGAATCTACCAGCCCAAGTTTCGGGAACTCTCTCTTTAAGTATGGGGTCGTAGCACCGGCCTCGCTCCTCTTGTCGCCGGAACAATTCTACACGGCACGAGACTGGTACGCCCGTCATCGTATTGGCCGAATCCGCGAGCGGATTTGCGGAAAAAATAATCCATTCACCGGGAAGATCTAAATGCCAGGAATCGCGTTTATCGCTTCAAACGAATACGTGCGTTGGGGCGGCAGCGAGTACTGCTGGGGAAATGCGGCCGAGCGACTTTCTCGCGAGGGAATACAAGTCTCCATCGGCGTGAAGCGATGGCCGGAGCCAGTAAAGGAAATCGAGCACCTTCGGTCTCTCGGCTGCCGGATTGTCTATCGTCCTTCGCCAGGGCTCGCCCGCCGCATCCTTCGCAAATTCCCCGTCGGCCGGGAATATAGGCTTAGGTACGTCAAAACACTCACCAAAGGAAGCGAACTGACTGTCGTATCGCAAGGTGGCAACCTGGACGGCTTGGAATGGATGGAAGCATTACAACGTGCGGGCTGCAAGTATGCCATTATCGCTGAAGGGGGAGCCGTAACATGGTGGCCAGACGATGCCCTGCTCGAAAGGCTATCAAGCGCTTACAAAGGTGCCAGCGCCGCTTATTTCGTTTCAGAAGCGCTGCTTGACCTCTGCCATCGTCAGTTTGGGCTTCCGCTAGATCGTGCAAAAGTAATTCGCAATCCCTTCAACGTCAGGTATGACGCGCGGCCACCGTGGCCTGCTAATCGCCATGACGGCTTGGCACTCGCGTTTGTTTCACGCCTGGAAATCTCCGGCAAGGGACATGATGTATTGCTGCAGGTCTTGAGCCTTTCCCATTGGCGTGGACGCGACCTTCGCGTTACGCTCTACGGCGATGGCCCAAACGAACGCTCGCTTCGCCGCATGGTCGAGGCTGCGAGACTCAACAACATTCAATTCGGCGGATTCACGAGCGACATCGAAGATCTCTGGGCCAATCATCACGGTTTGATTCTTCCATCGCGCCATGAGGGTATGCCTCTCGTCCTCGTCGAAGCCATGCTCTGTGGCCGTCCCGCCATTATCACTGACGTGGGCGGCGTTCGCGAACTGGTCCGCGACAACATCAACGGCTTTCTCGCCAAAGCCCCGACGGTCGAGCTTCTCGACGAAGCCATGAATCGCGCCTGGGAAAATCGTCATCGGCTCCGCGAAATGGGCGAACAGGCCGCCATCGATGTCCGCAAATTCGTGGGCCCTGATCCGACCGGCGACTTCGTACGCGAACTCCTCGCTCTCGTCGGCTCGCCCGCCCCGGCTACCGAATCTGCGCCACAGCGCGCCGTGGAAGTCCGCCCATGATTCTAACGTTCAATTCCTCCACTATGGCGCGGGAAGTCACGCCTCCTGAAGCGCTTGCGGCATTTTGTTGTCTACTGTGCGCGCTGCCGAAAAATGTGACCCCAGGATCATTGCAGTACATGGAAAAAAGCGAGGAAAAGGCTAATCGGCACACAAAGCTACAGTTATTTTTTACCAACCCATTGAAAAATCAACACTTAAATTTTACTAATCGGGACTGAAAATGGCTTCTTCTTCCACGCCGCTCGTCTCCGTCCTCATCGACACCTTCAACCAAGGCCAGTTCCTTGAACAGGCCATCGAAAGCGTCCTCGCTCAGGACCTTTCGTCTTCCGAACTCGAAATTCTCGTCGTCGACGACGGCTCTACCGACAACACCGCTTCTCTCATGTCCAAATTCGCGCCACGCGTCCGTTATCTCCGAAAAAACAACGGCGGCCAAGCTTCTGCCTTCAACGCGGCCTTTCCCGAACTCCACGGCGAAATCATTGCCTTTCTCGACGCCGATGATTGGTGGACAAAAGACAAACTTTCCTCCGTGCTCGACGCTTTTTCCAAAAACCCTGACGTTGCTGCCGTTGGCC
>JASHYE010000433.1 GCA_030043155.1 Candidatus Acidiferrales bacterium
GATTGAGAATATGGGAGAAAGGAACTCGAGCGTGAACTGCTATCAAGTGGAAATCGTCGAGCTACGCCGAAGCTTTGCTGATATTAGGCCTCGGGAGGGACTTAGCTCTGTCCAGGGCCGACATTGCGTACAGGGATTAAATTCTGCGGGCGCACTTAGTAGCACCGGAGTCATCAGGATCGCAGCAGAGAGCACAACGGATCACGGCACTCTATTCTTTTCGGTCTCTGACGTAAGCCTCGAAATGTTTGCCGCTGAGGGTTTGCACATGAGAGGGCCGGAGCGAAAATTCCCGGACCTACATTGCCGCCTCACGTTGACTGACACAACTGGGTCATCTGCGACTGCGGAGTTTGAACTTCACGAAGCATGAAAAAGCTCCGTCAGCTAATGCTTTGCGAGGAGGCGGTTGGCGTCGGGGTAGGGCATGGCGCCGTCGGTCATGATTTCGAACGTGCCCTTATCGCGGATGTGCTTGACGATGCGGGCGGTAAGACCCATGGAAGCGCGCATGGGGCCGGAGCCGCAACTGATGCGCGCGACGCCGAGCTTTTCGAGTTCGGCGACGGATAGACTGCCGACGGAAGCGAGGATATTCAGCGGGCCTTTCACGGCGAGAACAAGCTTTCCAATCGTTTCGGCGTCCTTCAGGCCGGGAGCAAAAAAGGATTCTGCGCCGGCTTCGCGATAGGCGTTGAGGCGCTCGGCGGTGCGTTCGAGGCGCGTTGCGGGATTGCCGATTCCTTCCAGATAAATGTCCGTGCGAGCGTTGATGACGAGATGCACGCCGAGTTTTTCTCCCGCAGCGAGCATGGCACGAAGTTTTTTCTGCTGAAGTTCGATGGGAAAAAGCTCGCCTGAGCCTTCCTTTGTGCAATCTTCGATGTTGCAGCCCACGCCGCCGGCTTCGATGAGAGCGACGGCGGTTTGCGCGAGGTCTTCGGGTGTGAGTCCGTAGCCCGCTTCCATGTCTGCGGTGACAGGCACGGAAACGGCGCGAGCGATGCGCGCGACGACTTCGAGCATTTCATCGCGTGAGATTTGCTGGCCGTCGGGATAGCCGAGGGAATTGGCGACTCCGGCGCTGGAAGTGGCGATGGCCGGGAAGCCGGTGTCTTCGACGATGCGCGCGCTGGCCACGTCCCAGACATTCGGCAGAACGAGGATGCGCGGGCCATGATGGAGGTCAAGAAGCTTGCGAGCTTTTTCGGCTTGGGCGGTAAAGGGCATCAGTTCAAAATCATAAACCTCAGCGGCTAAAGCCGCCGAAAATCACAAGCTTTCTCGGCACGGTTGAAACCGTGCCCTGACAAATGTGAGTACCAATGCTACCTCAGAGCAGTATGCTTCAGGAAATAAAAAGCGGATCCTCGCGTCGGCGTGTGCGCCTCATTCTTCTTAATTGGCGGCGTACCGCGCCACGGATCAGATACGAAAAAAAAAGCAGATTCCTCGTCGTCCCTCGCCAAAAGCGCTCGGGACTCGCCTGCCTCGGCAGGCAAGCTCGGAATGACAATCCTCTCCATTTTGCGTCGTCGATAGAGTTTTCGCGACCCTGGTGGAGGGCGAGGAGCTTGCGAGCTTTCTCGGCTTGGTGTGCGAAGGACATTTACGTTTGAACTCCTGATTAATCGAATAGCAGGCCGCCACAGATTAGCAACAGTGCTGCTGCGCCGATGACTTCGTTACCGATGAAGAATCCCATTATGCTGGCACCCGCGGCCGCCTCAAACAGCTCGGCGAAGCCGCAGAAAAGCACGAGCACCTTGCGCAATCTGGTTTGCGTGAAGCCGGCCAGCAGAGCTACAACGCCGATTACGATCCAGTGCCACCCGAGCGCGAGAAAAACGACTTGAAAACCTACTTTCAGAGCGGGATTCAAGTTCGATGTGTTGAGCGCCGGAAAACCCTGGCTGTAACCTCCCCAGAAATGGAGCGCGGCGTTTGCAAGGAGCACGATGCTGCCCAAGATGACGAAGGCGCGTGCAGCTTTGTTACGACCGTCCATCGCGGTCCCCCTGGTGGAATATCCGTAGGAACGAGCCCTGATCCAGGGTCCTTTGGAAAACGCGACTCGGGGAGTCGCGCGGGCGGGGCAAGCCCCGCCCCTACGACCGCACCATCATGGCAGGTGTGCCCCAAAAAAGCGAACAGCAGCGCACCTGAAAAGCAGAATGGCGTCGAGGCGAGATTCTTCGCTACGCTCAGAATGACAACAAAAAAACAACAGCAGATCCCCCGGCGGCGCAAGTTCATTGGACTCTCGACAGAGTGGCCGGTCGCAGAACGGGGCGAAGTGTGGCGCGCCCGCGACTTGGCGCTGCCCCCCGGCGAGACAAAGCTAAATGCAGATTCTTCGTCGTCCGCAAAATGCGGGACTCCTCAGAATGACAGTCCTTTTATTCTTCTTCGTCGACGGAGTGGGCGCCGACGGTTTCGTCGGGATCATCACCCGGGCGGCCTTTGAGGCGGTCATAGACAGAATAGTGGGCTACGGAGCCGAGTCCCTCGTTGTAATAAGCGGGAACGCCGAGGGCGAAACGAAGCTCCTCGTTGAATTTGCGGAGATCGGCGAGTTCTTTGACGACGGCGGGAAGTTTTTGGCCGTCGCGAGTGATCAGGAATTTCTGATAGCCGGCGTCCCAGAGCT
>JASHYE010000434.1 GCA_030043155.1 Candidatus Acidiferrales bacterium
GTGTTCGGGAACGGACAACGTACCTTGGATGAAGTGCGTTTCTGTGTCGATTAGAAAGGTGTCCGATTGTTTGTTTTGTACAAGATAGGTGGAGTTCTAATTTTTCATAGGTGTGTCGATTAGAATTTCTTTGGCGCATAAAAAGCGAAAGGCCGCGTCTCCGCGGCTGACCTTGAATCTTTTCTCTCCCTTATCGTCTCTCATTCGGCGGACGTCTCGCGCCGAAACTATTATGTACCATACAGTTAACTAAGAGTCAAGGAAAATTCCCCCGAATTTGACGACCCACCGACGTTTCTGGAGCCTACGCAGCTTTGCGGCCTCTACCGCAGTGCGAACTGTAACGCCTGTATAAAGGCGCGGTTATCAACGTAATAGTTGGGATATGCGTTTCGGATTGCACGAACCGAATTAAGAGATACTAAAACACCCTGAACGTTTGGATCCGATGCAGTCCTTTTTTCTATTTCGAGATAAGCATCTGACGCGCGCTCTAGTTCATCTTCTCTGAAGCCGCGCACGTCAAATGTATGGTTTCCGATATCAAGGACGATGAGATAAGCGGCAGCGTTAGCGACATTACTCGGCGGGAGGCGTGTTAGAGCGAAGCTCCACCCTGCCATCATGTCGGCAACATTCAAATCCTTTGCGATTTCACGAAGTTCCTCGGTTAGTTCTTGCTTATTTTCTGGCGTTTTGGAAACGAGCGGCTGTTTCTCTCGGAGCGCTATGGCACTGCTCATCAGGGCGAAAAACCTATGCCACTTTTCCTCTCCCGCGCCGGATTTCAAGGCTTGCTCAGTAAAGAGGGCTACAGTTTCCACAGCCGTAGCCCATGCGTGCTGTAATCTTGTACGTAGTTGAAGTTCGATCTTCAGTCCGTTGTAACAGCGATGTTTCTTGGAAGCGCTATAGTAACGATAAACAAGATGGACGCTCCGATATCCGTCCCGCTTTGGGCACTCCACGTACTGCTTTTCACTGACAAATTCGTGGCGCGTATTCGGGTTTTTTGACCGGCTCTGCTTGTGGAGCTTAACGAGTTCATAGAGACGTTCCATGTTCTGAACGACCGCGCGGCATCCGCCAATATCCTGCATTTGCGTCAATTTCATTTCAGGGAAGCGTTTCAGTTTAGCTTCAATAGAAGAGAGACGCTTTAACCTCTGCGCGACGATCGCGCGAGTATCCACATGCCTTGCTCTGCTATAAAGCGTTCTCCTGAAACTACGGAGCGGAAAAATGTGAGATGAACGCCAGTTGTTGATGATATTAAGCATCTGGTCGCGATTGGCAACCCATACCACTCGCGGATCAGCGATGAGCAAGCGACCGGCTTCGTTCACGGCCTCTCTTCGGTAGTGCGGGGCTGCCCATCCCATGTAGCATTCCTCTTCAGGCGGAAGACTTGCGTGACTCCATCGATGTAGCGGCGGAGAACGTCGAGATTGTCGCCGTGACTAAAGTTGGTTCGTGGATACCGGACGGAATCATATCAAAGGGACGGGGCGCGCAATCAAGGAAATGAGTTGTCTTGTGCGAAGGCGGAATACCTTGCGCGGGTGAAGAAGCGCAAAAGGAAGGATTCGTTTTGTCGTTGCGTTTCGGCATGGCTGAAGCCATGCCCTTACAAAGGCAATACGTGCGTGGAAGCCTCGGACGTTTGCAAAAGAGACGATAACAGCCGATTCCTCGCTGTCCCGATACGGCGGATCGGGACGCTCGGAATGACAGCGTTAAATCAGGAGGCGGACGCGACTCGGGGAGCGCCCGCCCCTGGCGGACAGGCGCGGGCGCAGGCGCAGCCCTTCGTTCCTCAGGGTAAACAAGCAGCGCCCCTACGAAAGAAAAGGCAGGTCCCTCACCGTCATCCCGCGACAGCAGAGGGCTGGGTTCTCTTCGACTACGCTCAGGGCAAGCAAGTGGCTGGTGACCAGGCCCACCCTTTGCGAAGGCAGCAAAGGATGGGGCACCCGTAAAAAGCAGAGGCAAGAGGCAAGAGGCAAGAGGCAAGAGGCAAGGCAAGAACCCACCCTTCGCACAAAACGCTCAAGATGGGGCACCCGCAAGGGCAAAAAAGGAACAGCAGATCCCTCACCACCATCCCGCAACAGCAGCGGGCTGGGTTCGGGATGACACTGAAAGGCAGAGACCGCAGAACTTCGCAAAAAGCGGCGAAGCTCTGCGCTACACACGTTGCCACCCTTTGCGTCTTTTTTCACGTTGCGCTGCAGGAGCAGCGCAGGTGCGAGGGATGGGGCACCCGCAAAAGCAAGAAGAAACTGCAGATTCCTCGCTGGATGCTCGTCGCATTCGCTCGGAATGACAATGCGGTTATGGAGCGGAGGTAGGGAGGAGGAATGGCGGGATAAACCAGCCGCTACGATGCCGAATTGAAAATGGGTTGAGAATTCAGTTGATCCGTTTGGCGGGTTCGTCGCGGCCGCCCTGGTGGAGGATGAGTTCGGTGGCGCGGCCGGTGCCGTCGGTGACGAAAGTGATCTGGGCGTCGACGGCTTTGAGAAAAAAATCCCGAGGGCCGGATGGGAACATCGGAACCTTCGGCTGATCCGTCGGCTGCACGAAGAGCTGATTGGCGTCTCGTGTTATCACAATCATGTATTCGGGAGAGAGCTGGTATGTTCCCACGTAGCCGTCGAGCAATTTGGGATCGATGGCGACTTCGTGATGCACTTTGGGAGGAGGCGGAGTCAGCACGGGATTGATGAGGGCCGCGATTTGATG
>JASHYE010000057.1 GCA_030043155.1 Candidatus Acidiferrales bacterium
CTGGCGTTTTTGTTTTTGGCGGAAATGATTTATTCGCTTTTCCACGAATATGTCGGCCGTAGCGCAGTCGCCGCGGGCGGCGCGTTTGCCGCGCCAGTGCCAGCTTCGACGGAAGCGCTTTCCATGAAGATTTTCACGGAATTCGTGCTGCCCTTTGAGCTCACTTCGATTTTGATTCTCATCGCCATTCTCGGCGCGCTCGTGCTCGCCAAAAAGGAATCTGCCTGATGGTGCCGATCTCCTATTACGTGATTCTGAGTGGCGTGCTCTTCGGCCTGGGTGTGATCGGGTTTGTCTTCAAGCGCAATATCATCACGATTTTCATGTCCATCGAGCTGATGCTCAACGCCGTGAATCTCGCGTTCGTGGCCTTCAGCCGTGAATTCAACCAGCTCGACGGCCTGGTTTTCGTTTTCTTCGTGATCGTGGTCGCTGCGGCGGAAGCGGCTGTAGGCTTGGCCATCGTCATGGTGATTGCGCGCAATCGCAAGTCGCTGAACGTGGAAGACGTGAATTTGCTGAAGTTCTAAGCTGTTCTAGGGGCGAATGTTCATTCTCGACCATCTGTGGATCATTATGGCCCTGCCTCTGGCAGGGTCGATGCTCACGCTGCTTGCCGGCCGCCACTGGCCCAAAAAGCTCGTGAATCTGTCGAGCGTCGGCTTCCCTGTCCTTGCATTCATCGCTTACTTGGAGCTTGTGCGCGAATTTTTCGCGCTGTCTTCCGCGCAAATCCCCTGGATTAAAGACTATTTCACGTGGATGACCGCCGGCAATTTCCGCGTGGATTTTGCGCTGCAGGTGGACCAGCTCACCATCGTCATGCTCGGCGTGGTCACGTTCGTCGGCATGCTGATCCATATCTATTCCATCGGCTACATGGCGCACGAAGAGGGCTACTACCGCTTTTTCGCGGAAATGAATCTGTTCATGTTCTTCATGCTGACGCTGGTCATGGCCGCCAACCTCGTGCTCCTGTTCGTCGGATGGGAAGGCGTCGGCCTCTGCAGCTATTTGCTGATCAGCTTTTTCTTCACGAAGCACTCCGCCGCCAGCGCCGGCAAAAAGGCTTTCATCACCACGCGTATCGGCGATTTCGGCTTCACCATCGGCATTTTGATGGCTTTCTGGCTGTTCAAAGCCGTCGATTACAAATCAATGTTTGCTGCAGCCGATCACATGGGCATCGAGAGTATGCATCACTGGGGCTATCTAACCGTGATTTGCCTCTTGCTTCTCGCGGGTGCCGTGGGCAAATCGGCTCAGCTTCCGCTGTACGTTTGGTTGCCGGACGCGATGGAGGGCCCCACACCCGTCAGTGCGCTGATTCATGCTGCCACCATGGTCACTGCCGGCGTCTACATGGTCGCGCGAATGAACCCATTGTTCAGCCGCGCTCCGGCGGCCATGCTGTTTGTTGCCATAATTGGGGCAGTTACGGCGCTCTATGCCGCCACGATCGGACTCGCGCAATCTGACATCAAGAAAGTCCTCGCCTATTCCACGATTTCGCAGCTCGGTTACATGTTCCTGGCCTGCGGCGTCGGCGCTTATGCCGCCGGAATTTTTCACTTGATGACTCACGCCTTTTTCAAGGCTCTTCTCTTCCTGTGCGCCGGCAGCGTGATTCACGCCATGGGCGGTGAGCAGGACATGTTCAAGATGGGCGGGCTGCGGAAGAAAATCCCATGGACCTACGGCACGATGCTTGTGGCCACGCTGGCTATTTCCGGCTGCCCTCTTTTCGCCGGATTTTTCAGCAAAGACGAAATTCTTTTCGACGCCTATGCGGGCCCCGGTGCGAATGCCGCGCTCTATGGCCTCGGCATCGCGGCAGCGCTTTTGACCGCTTGCTACATGTTCCGACTGATTTTCCTCACCTTCCATCGCCAGCCGCGCTTTGATGAGCATCATGTCCATGTCCACGAATCGCCGAAGGTCATGCTCGTGCCTCTCGTAATTCTTGCGATTCTATCCGTGATTGGCGGCTGGTTCGTGCTGCCCACTTATTGGGGCGGGAAGGATTATTTCAAGGGCTTCCTCGACCCGGTATTCGGCGCGTCGAGTCAGCTCGCTCTGCAAATGCATCCCGGCTACACAGAGCCGCCTCACTCGCTCGAACTGGAAATGACCGCGATTGCCGTCATCGTCGCCTTTATCGGTTTTCTCATCGCGCTCTATCTGTACATCATCAAGCCCGCTGCCGCGAAAAAACTGGCGGACAGCACAAAGCCCGTCTACACGCTCATTTGGAACAAATATTACGTCGATGAGCTTTACGGCGCCATCATCATCGGGCCGCTCATCTGGCTCTCGCGCAATGTCCTGTGGAAAGTCATCGACGTTGGCTTAATCGACGGCACAGTGAATGGATTGGCATCTGTATCGCGTGGCATCGGCGGAGGCGTACGCCACGTGCAGAGCGGCAATACGCGCAGTTACGCGACCTGGGTTGTCGTAGGGGCAATCGCAGTTACGGTGTTCTTTGTATGGATGGTGCATTAGTGGCGAATCAAGGCTATCTGCTGACGGTGCTGACGTTTTTCCCGCTGCTGGGGACGTTTGCGCTACTTCTGCTCAAAGGCGACGACCATGTCTGGATCCGCCGCCTTACGCTCGTCACTTCCGTCATCGAATTCATTCTTTCGCTCCTGCTTTTGCGCAGCTTCGATCTGGGAATTGGCTCCTATCAGCTTCAGGAAATTTACGATTGGATTCCCAGCCTCCGCATTCATTACCACATGGGAATCGACGGCATCAGTCTTTTCCTCGTCATTCTCACCACATTCCTTACGCCGCTTGCCG
>JASHYE010000435.1 GCA_030043155.1 Candidatus Acidiferrales bacterium
TCGCGATCCTCGACGTGGCCGATGGTGATGCTGTTGCCGTCCTGCTCGATGGGAGGATGCTGTTCGAGATAATTCACGCGAGACTGGAGGTCTCTATCGTTCTCGCGCCAATTGTCGTTCGCGCGGATCGTGGCGTGGATTTCCACTTTGCTGGCATCGCCGGGATGAATGGTGATGTTTCCGGAGCCGGTGGTTACATCCAAATCGACGGGGCCGTTTACAGTGAGCGTGCGATCAAAGTGCCCTTCGATGGCGGCGTGCGCCGGCGCGGCTGCAAATGCGCCCATCAGCGCCAGAGCGAGCAGTGCCCCTGCGAACTGCAGATGCTTGAACATGTGGTGTCACCTCTCTCGAAAATGTGGGCCGATGATGATACGCAAGAACGTGTCGTATTGTTCAGACGCGCAGCAGAGCAAAATGTGAGCATCAAGGGCAGCGAATAAACGGTTGCAGTGTGTCGGTTTTGTTTAGCGGAGGTGTAAGAAGGGAGTTGCGCCGGTTACAGCAGCGGGTCTTCCAGAAGGGCGGCTGCTTCTGCTTCGGTGATCAAATTCCGCTTCACCAGCAGGCGGATGAGGCGCTGGGTAAGGGCGGAGCCTTTCTCTTTGTTGCGGGCGGCAGCGCGCGGAGCAGCACCGTGAGTTTCGAAGCTCGCGGGGCGGACCATGGTCAATTCCGCAAGCCATGCCTCGAAGGCCGCCTGTCTCTCAGGAGGCATTTCGCCAAAGGCGATTCCCATTCCAAGGCCGGCTTGGGAAAAAGTGACTGTGCCGGTGGCCTCGATGCTGATGTTGTCTTTGTGGAGGCGGATGTTAACGTCGGAACCGATGGGCAGCGGCATGAGCGTGTCGACAAAACAGCCGCCCGGGCCCAAGTCTGTTGTTCGAGTTGAGAAGCGCGTCCCCGACTTGAGCTCGACGACCTCTGCAGATACGGTTAATTGGTAGCGGACAGCGCTGCGACGCTCTGCATCTGACGCGTTCGCCTCAATGGGCAAAATTGTCTTGGACGTTGGGGCCATAAACTACCCTCGTTTTTTGAGTGAGCGCCGGAGCACAGGTCGGCGCATATGACGAACATCTGACAAACCGATTGTGGGTCGTGGCGCGGGAAGGCGCAATAACGCACTCTTTTTTCGTTTCGGAAGGATGACCTGTCCGGTCGGACAGTCACGAGCAGTGCGGTCTATGGTCTGCGCCGTTTGCGGTTCGTTTTCCGCGATTTCCCGGTTTTTTTGGCGCGTTGGCGGCTTGAAGGATGCCGTTGGCTGTTGTTGATGGCGGAGTGCGCGCCCGGGCGCAACTCTCTCTCAATCGCAGCGGCCGCTTCGGGAGGAATCTCGATGAATTCGACTCCAATGCCGACGCCTTCCAGGCAGTAACGAACTTCGCAGCGCGATTGTACGTCGGCACCCGTGCGGGCCAGCCGAAAACGGACGTTCAGGACAGCGCCCTCTGGAAAAGTCCTGGCAGTATTAATGAACATGCCCTTGGTGGAAATATCCGGCAGGCGCGTGATGATCGTGTCGCTGTGGCCTTCATAGCTCACGTTGAGATCGCGAAGGCTGGAATAGCGTTCGGCGCTTCGCATTGCCGCCCACTCCCGCTGCGTTTTCAGAGATTTCGCCTTGCGTTGCTTCATTGACGGGCCGTCCCTTCTCTTCTGGAATCCGATTTCTTTGCACCGACTGTTTCAAGCGCATCGCGAGCAGCACCGCAATAGGGGCAGTAGACGAAGGAAGGTTGCAGTTCACGATGGCAATGCCCGCAGAGCAGGGAGGGAATATGCTCGAACGGAATGACACGAGAGACTTCTTCAATTGTCGTAAGGCCTTCCTTCACTCTCTCCAATGCGTACTCCTGCATTAACTTCATTCCGGCGGCGCGGGCCATAGCGCGCATTTCGTCATTTTGGGCGCCATCGCGCACCGCGGCGCGCACGGCATCGTTGAAAAGCAGCATCTCGTAGACGCCGACGCGGCCTTTGTAGCCGGTTCCGTCGCATGCGTCGCAGCCAACGGGCACCAACTGCGACTCCGGCAATTCGCTCATGCCCGCCTCAAGCAGCCGCGCGCGATAGGTTGGACTGGCGGCCATTTGCCCCTTGCAGGAGCAGAGCCTGCGCACCAGCCTCTGGGCGATAATTCCAGAAACGGAAGTGGCGATCATGAACGCCGGCACACCGAGATCGAGCAAACGGCTGACAGCGGCGACGCTGTCGTTGGTATGCAGAGTGGAAAGCACAAAATGGCCTGTCTGCGCGGCTTTCAGCGCAATTTCCGCGGTTTCTTTGTCGCGAATTTCGCCGACCATGATGACGTTGGGGTCTTGGCGCAGGATTGAGCGCAGACAATTCGCGAAGGTCAGGCCGGCCTTGTTGTTCACCTGAACCTGATTGATCCCTTGCAATGCGTACTCGACGGGATCCTCCACGGTGATGATGTTCACGGTGGGTTTGCGCAACGCGCTTAACGCCGAGTAGAGAGTTGTGCTCTTGCCTGACCCCGTTGGACCTGTCACCAGCAGCATTCCCTGAGGCAACGCGATGATGCGGCGCATATCCGCGGCTACTTCCGGTGTAAGTCCGAGACTCTCGAACTGCTGCATGGGCGCGTCGGTTTGCAGCAAGCGCATAACGACTTTTTCGCCGTGCTGCGTCGGCAGAGTGGAGACACGCAAGTCGATTTTGCCGCCACCGAACTTCACCATGAAGCGGCCATCCTGCGGGGCGCGGCGCTCGGAAATGTCCATATCCGCCAGGATCTTGATTCGAGAGACCACAGAGCTTTGCAGTGAACGCGGCACGCGAATCAAATCGCGGAGCATCCCGTCCACTCGAATGCGGACGGCGGTGTCGCCGGATTGCGGCTCGATGTGAATATCGCTGGCCTGCTTCGAAACAGCTGCGGAGATCGTCTGCGACACGAC
>JASHYE010000436.1 GCA_030043155.1 Candidatus Acidiferrales bacterium
CGAAATCCCGGCGCGAATCGTTCGATCTGGCTCTCGATTTGTTCGGTCATATCCGCATTCGAGCTGTTTGGAACGTGGCAATAGGCCCATGCCACATGCTTTCCCGTCGGCGCTCGCGTGCCATCAAACAGCGTCGGCTGCGCCACCAGCACAAAAGGTTTCTCGCAAATTTCGCCTTTCCACGGTGCGCGCTCCGACGCCTCTATTTCTTCAAGCGTTCCTCCCACGTGCACCGTTCCCGCTCGCGCGCATTCCTCCGCTTTCCACGGAATCGGCCCGTCCAGCGCCCAATCCATCTTGCAAACTCCCGGCCCGTAGCAAAATCGCTCCAGCTCTGCGCAAAAGCCCGAAGGCAATCGCGACTTCGCCATCTTCGCAATTTGCTGTGGTCCCATATCGCACAGAATCATCCGTGCTGCCGGCAATTCCTCCACCGACTCGACCATCATCCCAGTCACAATTTCTCCGCCCAGCGATCGCAAATACGAAGCTAGCGCGTCACTGATTTTCCGCGACCCTCCTCGCGGAATCGGCCATCCCACGCAATGCGCGGTCAACGCAAAAACCAACCCAAACGCCGCAGTCGGCGATTTTTCCAGCGGCAATATCGAATGCGCCGCGCATCCCGCAAAAATCGCGCGTGCCCGCTCTCCGCGAAATTTCGACCGCGCAAATCCCGATGCTGAACGCAGCGCCTGCATTCCAAATCGCGCCGCTGCAAAAGGTGCCTTTGGAATTCGTGTGTACCCCAGCAAAAGCGGCTCCAGATCCGTCCATGCGTCCAAAATCGGCTGCATCACTCTTCGGTAGCTTGCGCCGTCGTCGCCCAGATTCGCCGACGTCGCTTCCACCGACCGCTCCACTACCACTGCGCTTCCATCATCGAGTGGGTGCGCCAGCGGAATCGGCGGATGAATCCATTCAAGCCCATGCTGTGCCAGCGGAAGGCTTCGGAAGAATGGCGACATCACCGCCATGGGGTGTACGCCGGAGCAGACATCGTGCAGAAATCCCGGCAGCGTCAGCTCTTCCGTGCGAGTTCCGCCGCCAATCGTCGGGCATCCCTCAATGACTATGACCGATCGGCCCGCCTGCGCGACCGTGATTGCGGCGGCGAGCCCATTCGGTCCCGCGCCAATCACCACCGCATCATAATGCTCTCGCAGCGCCGTCATCGCACGTCAATCGGTATCGCATCGCGGCCCCATATGCGACTGAACCCTGCAGCCGCCTTCTCCCAGCTCAAGGGGACCGATACATGGCTTTCAGGGGGTCGGAGCTTCAGCTCCGACATAAATCGACTGAAAAATTGGGGCTTCAGCCCCTGAAGTAAAGCCGTCGACCGTATCTCGATACTTATCAGATTACCTTTAATTATCGGAAAACCACCGGAAGCCCGTCCGCTGTTCCTTCTCCGCCTCCTTCAGAATTTCCATCGTCCGCCCGCGCCGGTAATTCGAGCATGCTACCAGCAGAGCATTCAGCAGCGCCATCGCCGCCACATACGACCCCGCAAACAGAGGCCCTTCCGTCGGCGTCACGAAGTACTCGCTCGCATACCGCGCCACCGGCGAAATTGAACTATCGGTGATCCCCACCGAATAGGCTCCGCGGGTTCGCGCCTGCTTCAATCCCTCCACCGTTTGTCGCAGCCCCCGCCGGAAGCTAATCCCGATTGCCACGTCTTTCTTTGTCATTTGCCTCAGCCGATGAGTGATCTCCCCCGCGCTCGATACGGCTACCGCGCGTATTCCGATGACTGTCAGGTTGTATTCCAGAAAACGCGCCAAACATTCGGCCATGTCTCCGCCCAGTATCAACACGTGGTCTGCCGCATAAATCCGCTTCACCAGCGCCAGCACCCTTTTCATATCCAGGCTGTGACTCATCCCGCGAAGGTTTGCCATATCTCCATTGATCGATTCCTCAATTCGTCCGGCAAGCCCCGAATTTCCGCCGCTGCTTTCGAACACGCGAAACGGTGTGGCCTGCGCCACTGACAACTCATGCAGATAGCGCCGGAAATCGTGGAATCTCGGGAACCCCATCTCCCGCGCAATTCGCAGCAGCGTCGCCGGTGCGCTGTCTAGTTCTTTCGCCAAATCGCGCAAACTTTGCAGAACGTATCTCCTCGGATGTTCCAGCAGCGGACGGATGACCTCTTGCCTTTTCGGTGAAAGTGCGCGAACCAATCGCGGAAAATTTGAATCCTGTGCCCTTTTGCCTCTAACCATGAATCGCCGGCCCTCCCTCCTTCCTTCCCCTTATCCTCGTCAGTACGGTCGCGTATCTAACAACAGTTTTTCACCTGAGGCAAGCTGCCCTGGTATTTTTTCCAGGCACGTTGAAGTTAAGTCACTCCCTTAACCGCAGTTGAGCCCGATTGCCGTCTCCGCCGCCTTGCTCGGCGAGATACATTACTCCTCATTGCTCCTTCCCAGTCGAATTTCATATAATCAACGAGTAAGTCTGTGTCCGGAGGTTGGCGAATTAGGTCCAAATCACCCGGCAGGAAAACAGAGGATCGCGGGTCCCGCACCAAGAAGCGAAAAATGACCGACGTCGGCGAAAGACTCAAAAAAAAGCTTCAGGACGAAATCGCCCAGCTCGAACACGAATTCCACGACGAGTTGCCCAAAGAACTGATGAAGGCTCGCGCTCATGGCGACTTGTCCGAAAACGCCGAGTACAAGTATGCCAAGGAGCGGCAGTCCTTCGTCTCCGCGCGTCTTGGCCAGTTGCATCACCGCATGGCCGAAATCTCCATGCTCAATCTCAATAATCTCCCTCGGGACCGCGCTGCTTACGGCTCGACCGTTCGTCTGCTCGATGTGAATAAGTCTGAGGAAACCGAATACAAACTGGTCACCGCCGAAGAAGCCGATGTCTCCAAAGGGATGATTTCTACTTCCTCACCCATCGGCCGCGCGCTTCTTGGCAAAAAGGTCGGCGATGAGGTAAAAGTTCAAACTCCGGCCGGCACAAAGGAATTTGAAGTCACTCGACTCATAACGATTTACGAGGAAGTCTAACGGCGCCCCGCGCCCGCATTATGCCTATTCGCATCAATGCTTTCGGCCGGCCCTTTCGCTGGATCTTCCAGCGCGCTGTTGGTGGTCTCGATCGCGCCCGTGTTCCGGCCAGTTTTCTCACCCTCGCCAGCTTCACTCTTTGCATCGTTGCCGCAGTCCTTTTCGGCACGGGCCGCTTCTTCTCGGCTGGCATTGCCATGATTCCTGCAGCCGCTGCCGATCTTCTCGCGCGTCCGCTCGCCCATCGCCAACCCCGCATCGATTATTTCGGCGCCTTTCTGAAGTCCGTTCTTCACCGCTACGCTGACCTCGCTGTTTTCGTCGGCCTGCTCGTTTACTATTCCACTGTCAATCGCTTCCTCTTTGCCCTCCTCACCGGCTTTGCCGTCGCTGGCGCAGTGATGGTCAGTTACTCCCAGGCTCGCGCCGAATCTCTCATTGATCGCTGCCGCGTCGGCTTCTGGGAGCGCCCCCAGCGTCTGGTGTTGCTGATTCTCGGCGCTCTTTTGAACTGGATTCCTGACGCGCTTCCCATTGCTCTCCTCATTCTTGCCATCGGCTCCAATTTCACTGTAATTCACCGCATTTATCACACGTGGCACGAAACCGAAGGCCGCCGCGCCGTCACCGTATCCGAGCAATCCGCTTCGGTTTCTCAGCAGGGGCTTCCGTTCAGTGACTCCCCGCTCCCCGCCCGTTCTGAATTTCGCGCTGACGCTCCCGTTCCCTCGCAGCCGCAGGATTCCCCTCTTCGCGAACTCCTCGCGCGCGCTGCCAAGCGCGGAGCCTGATTTGCTCGCACTCGCCATCCCTTGTTCTTCATGCCGCATGACTTCTCCGGGTAATTCCATCTGACGTGAATCCTCGGCCCTTCTCCCTTATCGTTCACGGCGGCGCATGGGACATTCCCGATTCCGCCGTCGCCGATTGCCGTGCCGGAATTCACCGCGCGCTCGAAGCTGGCCGCGCGGTTCTTGCGAAAAACGGCTCCGCCCTCGATGCCGTCGAAGCCGCCGTCGCCGTCCTCGAAGACGACATCACCTTCGACGCTGGAACCGGTTCTCATCTCAATCGCGACGGCCGCGTTCAGCTCGACGCCATCATTATGGATGGGATCACCCTAAAGACTGGCGCTGTCGCGGATGTCGAGCGCATCCGAAATCCTATCCATCTCGCCCGCAAAATCCTCGATTCCAGCGCCCACATGATGCTCTCCGCCGCTGGCGCCGAACTCTTCGCGCAGGAAAACGGTATCCCGCTCTGCTCCCCCGACGATCTGATTGTCGAGCGCGAACGCGCCGCTTGGCGCCGCTGTCGCGAAGGAAAACACGATTCCCATTTTCATTTTGGCCATCAGCACGGAACCGTCGGAGCCGTCGCGCGCGATTCGCGCGGCCAACTCGCAGCCGCCACATCTACGGGAGGCACTTGCTGCAAATTTCCCGGACGTGTCGGCGATTCGCCCCTGATCGGCTGCGGCTGTTATGCGGATGCCGAAGCCGGCGCTATTTCCTGCACCGGCCACGGTGAGGCCATAATGAAAATCGTCATGGCCAAATCCGCCGCGGATTTGCTTCGCGACGGCGCCGATCCCTCCTCTGCCGCCAGCGAATCCATTCAACTCCTCGCGCGCCGCACCCAGAGCACCGCCGGCCTGATTCTTCTCGATCGCCGTGGCGTCCCCGCGGCTTCATTCAACACTCCTCGCATGGCCTATGGCTACATCCAGCCTGACGGCTCCTTCTTCATCAACGTCTGAAATGTGAAACTAGGCCAGTTTGAATTTCTGATTGAACCCCGTCGCGACGCTGCCCTTGCATTGACATTCCGAGGATCATCGTTTGCGACGAGCCTGCCTGCTTGTCCTGACAAAGGAAGGGCCGCAGGCGGAATCTGCATTTGCGGGTGCCCCATGCTCGCTCTTTGAGCGTGGGGCTTTTCAGGTTGTCACGCGAGGGACCTGCT
>JASHYE010000058.1 GCA_030043155.1 Candidatus Acidiferrales bacterium
ATGGCCCAGCAAGCGATGAAGAAGCCCGGAGACGCGCGCCAGGAATGATCGCGGAAACTGCGGAAAGCGTCGCAGCTTATGCTGAGGAAGAGCGCCGACCATGGCAGAAATCCAACCACGATGATCGGCGCGAAAAACCAGAAGGGCTGGCGATGCTGAAAAACAGGAGTGAGGTAGCGCTGGAAATTGTGTTCGATGAAGAAAATATGGAAGAAGCTGGGATTTTCGCGCGCGCAGAGCACATACCAGGGAAGAGCGACGACAGCGAACGAGAGAATGGCGAGGGGATGAAGCATGCGAAAAGCGCGGCGGAGATTTTGGGTCGTAATCGCCCATAAAAGAACGCTGCCGCTGGCGAGAATGAGCGCGGCGGGACCTTTTGCGAGCGTGGCAATGGCGAGCCAGAGGCCGAGAAGAATCAAATCGAATTTGTCGTTTGGCTTGCGACGCAAAGGATCAACGGGGAACGCGCCGTTTTTCTCGAGGATGCAAACGGAAGAAACAAGTGTGAGGGAGAGCGCTGCGGTGAAGAGCATGTCGGGGCCTGCGGCGCGGGCGAAGGCGATTACGCCTACAGATGTGGAGAAAATCAGCAGCGTAGCGCGGGCGGTCCGGCGTCCGTAGCGCCAGAAGGCGAGCGCGGCGGCGGAGAGAGCTGCGATGAGCGCAGCGAAAGCGGAGGGCAGACGCGCGGCCCATTCGGGCGAAGGGATGAACTTGAAGGCGATGGCGGCGGACCAATAGTAGAGGATGGGTTTTTCGAACCATGGCTGGCCATAAAGACGCGGAGTGAGCCAGTCGCCGGTTGAGGCCATGTGCTGAGCGATCCAGGCGTAGCGAGGCTCATCGGGGCCGATTAAACCCACTGACGCGAGTCCGGTAAAAAGACAAATTGCCAGAACGATGCCGACGATGAGGGCGGCGACGAAGCGATGAGTAGAATCGCGTTGAGTTTCGGCCACGGCGCGGAAGTGTATCAGAGATGCGCGCGAGGCTACATGCGGACTGGCTCGCGGAAAACGAGTGTGCCAGAATGACGCGCGATGCGCGAATGGTGCGAGTATGCCGCTGTATGGACGATTCTGAAATTTTTGGGGATTTTGCCGCGTCCGGTCGCGCGGGCGTTTGCGGCGATGGTCGCAAGAGCGCTGCTGTTGTGCCTGCCCCGATTGCGGCGAGTTGCGATGGAGAATTTGCGGCTGGCATTTCCGGAATGGACGGATGTGAAGCGGCGGGAAGTGATTCGAGGAATGACACGGAATTTGGGATGGATGGCGGCGGAATTTGCGAGATTTCCCAAGTTGTCCAAGGAAAATATCGGCGAGATCGTCACGGTGGATGGATTTGAGAACTTTCAGAAGGCACAAGAACGGGGCAAGGGTGTGATTTTCCTGACGGGGCACATGAGCGCGTGGGAACTTGCACCGTTTGCGCAGGCGCTCTATGCGTATCCGCTGTCATTTTTGGCGCGGGCGGTTGACAATGAGCGCGTGAACCGGCTGATTGACTCGTATCGATGCCTTTCGGGGAACCAGCCAATCGAGAAGAATAATGCGGCGCGAGCGGCGCTGCGAGTTTTGCGTGAAGGCGGAACGGTGGGAGTGTTAGCGGATCAAAATACGTCGGTGGATGAGGGCGTGTTCGTGAATTTTTTTGGCATTGCGGCAGCGACGACAACAGGGCTCGTGCGGATGGCGCGGCATACGGGCGCGGCGGTTGTGCCGGGATTTTTGTCATGGGATGGAAAGGCTCATAAGTACCGATTGGGATTTGAGCCGGCTGTTGAAATGCAACAATCTGATGATGAAGCGGCGGATGATAGCGAAAATGCAGCGCGGTGCAATCGAGTGATCGAGGAGCGCATTCGCGCGCATCCGGATGAGTGGCTGTGGGTGCACAAGCGCTGGAAAAACCGCCCAGTGGGAGAGCCGCCGCTGTATTCACATTGAATGCGGAGGAACGTGTTTGCGGGGCAGGAGATGCCAATGAAAAAAATGAAGGCTGAGGAACTCGCCAGGATTTTGAACGCGAAAGTTGAGGGAGATGTCAGCGCGTGGGTAGCGGGAATCGCTGCGCCGGAGGAGGCCGGGGAAGAGGATCTCATTTATGTGGAAGCTCCGAAGCACAAGGAACGTGCGGAGGCATCACGGGCGCGGTGCGCGATTGTTGCGGAGGGCATGCAGTTGACGAATAAAACGACGATTGCGGTGAAGCAGCCCAAGCTAGCATTTGCGAAAGCGGCGGAACATTTGCTGGAAGAGGAAACAATCGCGCAGGGCATTCATGCCACGGCGCTGATCGACGCGTCGGTGAAATTGGGGGCGGGAGCAGCGGTAGGGCCTTACGCTGTGATCGAAGCGGATGCGGTGGTTGGGGCAAAGACGCAGATTGGGGCTTTCTGTTTCATTGGACGAAACGCGCAAGTTGGAGATTCGTGCCGGATATTTCCGCGAGTGACTCTATATGCTGGCGCGAAATTGGGCGAGCGAGTGAGGGTGCATTCCGGCGCGGTGATCGGCTGCGACGGATTTGGGTACGTCTATGATGAGGGCAGATACCGAAAATTTCCGCAGGCGGGAACCGTGGAGATTGAGGACGATGTGGAAATAGGAAGCAATGCGACGATTGCGCGGGGTTCGCTGGGACGGACACGGATTGGGCGAGGCGTGAAGCTGGACAATATGGTGCACGTGGCGCACAACGTTAGCATTGGCGAACATACAGTGATCGCGGCGCAGACGGGAATTTCGGGGAGTTGCGAAATTGGGGACCATGTTGTTATCGGCGGGCAAGTAGGGGTGGCCGACCATTGCGCAATCGAGAGCGGCAGCATTGTGGGCGCGCAGGCTGGTATACCTACTGGAAAGAAGATCCGGGCTGGGCAGACGGTGTGGGGTACTCCGGCGCGGCCGCTGGAGAGATTTAAAAGGCAGTATGCGTTTTTCGAGCGCCTGCCAGAGCTAGCAGAGAGGCTGAAGCAGCTTGAAGAACGGGTGAAATAGAGGCGCGGTATTGCGGTATTTAAGAGTGGGCGACGGGGAATACCTGATCTGATCCATACGATAAGCGTAGCAGTTCGTTAAGCTTACGAGTGCAAATGAGCTGCACTTTTGTATTGACCAGCGGATGTAAAGCCCTGATAATGAGTGTTTTAGGATAATAATGCGAAATTGGAGCCATCGGGG
>JASHYE010000437.1 GCA_030043155.1 Candidatus Acidiferrales bacterium
CGTGAAGCATTATGAGCTAGCAACGGAAATCTCGCGCGCGGGCAGTTGAGCACCGCGAACGGTGTAAGCGAAATGCTGTTTGCGCGCAAGACAGCGCAAAGAGGAAAGAAATTCGAAACTGGGTTGCAATCGCTCTGAGTTCGAAATGAGTTTGCGTGACTCTGCTGAGAAGCGCTACAGATTTTATTTTAGGGAGATGAAAATTGTTTGATTCGCTGGGAGAACTGAAACGCACGGGATACTGCGGTGATTTGCGCGTGGCGGACGCTGGGCGCAACGTGATTCTGATGGGCTGGGTGCACCGGCGCCGCGATTTGGGGAACTTGATTTTTCTCGATTTGCGCGACCGCGCGGGACTTTGCCAGGTGGTGTGCAATCGCGACAAGTATCCCGAGGCGCACGCGAAGGCGGACGAGGTGCGTCCCGAATATGTGGTCGCCGTGGAAGGCCGCGTCAATCGCCGAGAAAAACCCAATCCGGAGATTGCGACGGGCGACGTGGAAGTGTTGGCCACGCGCGTCTACATTTTGAACAACGCGAAGACGCCGCCATTTCAAATTGAAGACGAAACGACAGCGAGCGAAGAGACGCGGCTGCGCTATCGCTATTTGGATTTGCGTCGCCGCAAACCGCACAAGAACATCGCGCTGCGGCATCGCGTCGTGTTTGAAATCCGCAAGGCGCTTGATGAACTGGGTTTCTATGAAATTGAAACACCGATGCTGACGCGTTCGACTCCCGAAGGCGCGCGCGATTATCTGGTACCGAGCCGCGTGCACAACGGGCAGTTCTACGCGCTGCCGCAGTCGCCGCAGATTTTCAAGCAGATTCTGATGATCAGCGGAATGGACCGCTATTTTCAGATTGTGCGATGTTTTCGCGACGAGGATTTGCGCGCCGACCGCCAGCCGGAATTTACGCAGCTCGATTTGGAAATGGCCTTTCCGCGGCAGCAGGACATTTTCGAAGTCATCGAGCGCGTGATGGAGCGCGCGATGAGCGTCATCGGCGTGACGGTGCGGCGGCCATTTCGCCACATGCAGTACAAGGACGCGCTGCGGCGCTACGGCTCGGACAAGCCGGATCTACGCTTCGGCATGGAGTTGCAGGACGTGACGAAGTTCTTCGAGCCGGCTCGCGCCACGTTTGGAATTGAAGGCAACGTGTTTGCGCTTGTGGCGCAGGGGGCGGCGGCGTGGTCGCGGAAGCAGCTCGACGATTTGGGCGAGCTCGCGAAGGGACTGGGCGCGAAAGCAATTTACACGGCGAAGGTCGCGCCGGAGGGCGTTTCGTCCTCACTGGAAAAAACGCTGGGCAAAGATGCGCTCACGCAGATGGCGAAAGCAGTCGGCGCAAAGCGAAACGATTTGATTGTTGCGGTTGCGGCGAAGGAGCAGGTTCCCGGAAGCGACGTGGCAGCGACGGTCGCGGGTCAAATTCGTCTGCGCCTCGCCGACCAGCTCGGCTTGGTAAACAAAGACAAATGGGAATTTGCTTGGATCACCGGCTTTCCGCTTTTTGAGTGGAGCGAGACGGACAAGCGTTGGGTGAGCGCGCAGCACCCGTTCACGGGAATCATTGAGGAGGATTTGGACAAGCTCGAAGACGAAGCGAAGCGCGGGGAAATTCGCTCCAAGGGCTACGATTTGGTGCTGAACGGCGTCGAGCTTGGCTCGGGCAGCATTCGAATTCACCGGCAGGACGTGCAGGCGCGCTTGTTCAAGGCGCTGGGACTTTCGGATGAGACGGCGCGACGGCGATTCGGATTTTTCCTCGACGCGCTGACGTATGGCACGCCTCCGCATGGAGGAATCGCGCTCGGAATCGACCGGATCGCGGCGCTGCTCGCCGGAGAAAAGTCTTTACGCGAAGTGATCGCGTTCCCGAAGACCACTGCGGCGCAGGATTTGATGGCCGAGTCGCCCAGCGAAGTGGAAGAAGATCAGCTCGAACAGCTGGGAATCGCGCTGAGGCCAAAAGAAAAGCCAACGACAACCGGAGCGTAACGTCTTGGACCCCATTGTCGGGAGCATCGTTCGCTATCGTCGTTTAATCCTGTTGTGCGCGGCAATCGTCGGCGCACTTTATGTCTCGTTTAAGAAATACTCGCATGACCGCGTTATTCTTTGTGAGGCCATCGGCGTGAGCATTTTCTTGATCGGAATACTGGTATGGGGCATTTCGGGATTTTCCGAGTCGTCCGTGTGGATATTCGCTGCTTCCGGAGTTGCAGCGGTGCTTTGCGGATTTCTTGCCATATACTTCGGCGTTGCAAACTGGATGCATCGTAAGCGCGTTCGGGGTAGTAGGGCTAAGTAATGTCGAGAATACGGATACTGCCGGAGACGGTGGCAAATAAAATCGCGGCGGGCGAAGTGGTGGAGCGGCCCGCCTCGGTGGTGAAGGAACTGCTCGAAAATTCGCTCGACGCGGGCGCGAAAAGCATTCGCGTGGAAGTGGAATCGGGCGGAAAGCGCCTGATTCGCATCATCGACGACGGCTGCGGAATGCTCCATGATGACGCGCTGCTGGCGTTCGAGCGCCACGCGACTTCGAAGCTGAAAAACGCCGACGACTTGCTTTCGATTTCAACGCTGGGCTTTCGCGGCGAAGCGCTGCCTTCGATTGCAGCGGTCTCGCGGCTGACGCTGGAAACGCGCGCGGCGGAAGAAACGGAAGGCGCGCGCATCGAATTTGCTGGTGGGAAACTGGTTAGCGTGAAGCCCGCAGGCGCGCCGGC
>JASHYE010000438.1 GCA_030043155.1 Candidatus Acidiferrales bacterium
GTTCACGTTTCCATCGTCCGGCTGCATGAACTGCATCTTGTCCGTCAAATCACCCATGCCTTCCACTTCAAAATGGCTGATCGTAATCGCGCCGTAATGCTTCGGATCCCATCCGCTCCCTGCGTTTGTCCCGCGCGTTCCATAAAGCCGCACTTCCGTCATGAACGTTGATTTTGGCTGGAAGGCATTCAGGTAAAGATGGAATGGAAAAGTCTGTTGCGGCTTTCCGGTCAAATTCTTGTACGTCAGCCACTCCGTCGCATCGATCGTTTTCTTCGTCGTATCGAGCTTCGCATCGATTTGATAATTCACCACGCGCGTCGAGAGCGGCGCGCCTTCATTTGCTGGCGTATACAACGGTGGCGGCGTGCCCTGCGCCCATGCGGCCCCGGCCATCCAGAGTGCCGCCGCCAAAACGCCCAAAATCCGCCAGCCGCGCATCCCTTTCATGAAACCTCCCAAAACCTCAAATCGTGCGTCCCTCAGAGTGCGAACAGCATATTCCACACGAACTTTGTGGGCAACGCATTGCTGCGCTAATCCGCATTCCGACCACCCCAAAGTGCAGCGTTCACAATGCTCGTTTCGCGCCCTAAAGTTGACGCTCCCTCTTCCTCTCGTTAAACTGGAATTACAGGCTGAAGTCCTTTCGTCTGCCTGTCGGTAAGCGAATAAAGGCCGCAAAACTATGGTCGCAGCCTCAGCTTTACAACAGCAGCGTCACCGTCAGGTGCTGGCTGAAGTTGTGCGTGCTTATATAGAAACCGGCGAACCCGTTTCGTCCCGCGCCATCGTTCGCCTGCATGCCGAGCCGCTCAGCCCAGCTACCATGCGCAATATCATGGCCGACCTCGAAGACGAGGGCTATCTTTACCAGCCGCACACCTCCGCCGGCCGAGTCCCGACGGCGTCCGCCTACCGCTTTTACGTCGAGCAGATCGCTGCGCAAGCTACGCCCCGCGTCGAAGACCGCGCCTGGATTCGCCGCGAACTCGAATCCGCCACCACTCCCGAAGGCGTCATGGAGCGCGCCAGCCAGGTTCTTGCTGCCGTCTCTCGTGGCCTTGGCATCATCGTTTCGCCTCCGCTCTCGCGCACGGTCGTCGAACACATTCGCTTCCTTCTTCTGCCCGATTCCCGCGTTCTTGTCGTCCTCGTCGCGTCCGGCGGAATTACGCGCGATAAATGCATCAAGCCCGCGCGCGCCTTTGCCCAGGACGAACTCGATCGCATCGCCGATCATCTGAACCGGCATTACCCTCGCCAGACGCTTGAGTCCATCTGCGCGGATTTGAAAACGCACCTCCAAAAAGATCGCGAACGCTACGAAAGGCTCGCCAGCGGCGCGCTTCTTCTCTGCGATCCGAAACTCCTCGGTGAAGATGCCGAGCGCGTCGTTTACGTCGGCGGCGCGGCCCAATTTGTCTCTGCGCCGGAATTTCAGGACCAGCGCCAGCTCCGCGAATTGCTCAGCGCCATTGAAGAACGCGACCGCCTCATTGCTCTCCTTAGCGGTTGCATTGAAGCTCCGGAGCCAGTTCACGTCGAGCTTGGCGTCGACAAAATTTCTAACGCTGGCAAGCATCTAGCCCTCGTCAGCGCCCAGTATAGCCATGGCGAATCCTCCGGCCTGGGTGAGCCTCCCCGCCTGGGCGGGCAGGGAACTCTCGGAATCCTTGGCCCCATGCGCATGCACTACGAACGCGTCATCACTGTCGTCGCGTTGATGTCCCAGTTCTTCTCGGAGGAGCTGAAAGGGGAGAAGTTGTCGTGAGCCGGAAAGAACATTCGCAAACGAATTCAGAAGCCTACGCCGAAAACCCTCCGAACGAGTCCGGCAACGCTCAGCCCGTCATCGAAGGCCCATCCGTCGAAAAAATAGTCAGCGACGAACTAGAGAAGCTCGCGTCCGAAAAAGCCGATTTGAAGAACACATTAATTCGGCTGCAAGCCGATTTCGACAACTACCGCAAACGCACCGAACGTGAGCGCCAATCGGAGCGCCACCGCGGCGCTGAATCGCTTGTCGAAAGTCTTCTCCCTGTCCTCGACGGCTTCGACCGCGCCATTTCCGCTCATCGCGATGCCGCTCATGACGAATTTCGCAAAGGCTTCGAGCTGATCCGCCGGCAGCTCCTCGACGTTCTGTCCAAGCAAGGCCTGAAAAAAATCGAAACCGAAGGCAAGACCTTCGATCCCAATTTTCACCACGCTATCGAGCGTGTTGAAACGCCAGACCAGCCCGACGACACGGTTTTGGAAGAATTGCAAGCCGGCTATGTTTTCCACGGAAAAGTTTTGCGTCCGGCAATGGTTCGCGTCTCCGCGAATCCCGAGCACCACGGTTCCGCATCCAATTCAACGTCCACGTCCAGGGGGAACTGAAGCGCAATGCCGTCCACTTCCAAAGGTGATTATTACGAAATTCTCAGCGTCACCCGAGATGCCACTGCCGACCAGATCAAGAGCGCCTATCGCAAAGCTGCGCTCAAATGGCATCCCGACCGCAATCCGGAAAACAAAGCCGACGCCGAACACCGCTTTCGTGAAGCCAGCGAAGCCTATAGCGTTCTCTCCGATCCGCAGAAACGCGCCACTTACGACCGCTATGGCCATGCCGGCCTGAGCGGCCAGGTTTTCGATGCCAGCAATTTCGGTTCGATTTTCGAGGAGTTTCAGGACGTTTTCGGCGAGATGTTCGGCTTTCAGGACATCTTCGGCGGAGGCGCACGCCGTGGCCGCAGCGGCCGCGCTCGAGCCCAGCGCGGTGCCGACATGCGCTATGACCTCAAGCTATCTTTCGAAGATGCCGCCGCCGGAGTGAAAACCAGGCTCAAAGTCGGCCGCATGGAAGAGTGTCTCGCTTGCAGCGGCACTGGAGCGAAGCCCGGTACCGGCTCAGAGATCTGCCAGAGCTGCAAAGGCCGCGGCCAACTTCATTATCAACAGGGATTCTTTGCCGTTTCCCGCACCTGCCCCTCGTGCCACGGTGCTGGCAAAGTTATTAAAGACAGTTGCGTCGAATGCCGTGGCCAGGGCCGCATCGAACGCACGAGGACCATCGAAGTCTCCGTTCCGGCCGGCGTTGATAACGGCATGCGCCTCCGCGTTACCGGAGAAGGTGAGCAGGGAACCAATGGCGGTGTTCCCGGCGATCTCTATGTCTTCATCGAAGTGAAAGAGCACCCATTTTTCGAGCGTCGCGGCGCCGACCTCTACTGCAACGTTCCTGTCACGATCTCGCAAGCCGCGCTCGGCGCTGAAATTATGGTTCCCACGATGGGCGGCGACGAGAAGCTAACGATTCCAGAAGGCACTCAGCCTGGCACTCTCTTCCGCCGCAAAGGCAAAGGCCTGCCTGATCCTCACGGCGGGAAGGGCGATCTCTACGTCAACGTCCGGGTCGTCATTCCGTCCAAGCTCACGCGTGAACAGAAAGCACTCTTTGAGCAGTTGCACCGGCTAATCAAAGTCGAAAACGCGCCTGTCGAGCGCTCCTCAACATTCTTCGACAAAGTGAAGGACATCTTCAGCTGACGCACTTTATAAGGTAGCGCAGAGCTTCGCGCCTCTGGTGAAGTTCTTTGGTTCTTGCTTCCCGTTGCGCTTTCTGTTGCAGCCTTGCGAGCCTGCGATAGAACTTATTCAGGAACGCCGGAAGGGAATCGGCGGGTGGGGCTTTTCGGGTAACCGTGATTTCTTCACCTGAGTTCGCGCAAAATCCGCCCACGGGCCGGTGGGCTGCCATCGCAGGTACAAAATCCAATGTTGCAGCGCGAGCTT
>JASHYE010000439.1 GCA_030043155.1 Candidatus Acidiferrales bacterium
TGCACTCATGGATGTGGGGCGAGGCGCATCCTCAATTTATGGACGCGATTATGCCGCTCGCATGTCTGCCCGTAGAAATCGCCGGACGCAATCGCATGACGCGCAAAATGATCATCAATTTAATCGAAGACGATCCAGCATGGGACAACGGAAATTACACATCAGAGCCTGTGAACGGCTTGCGCGCATCGCAGGACGTCGAGCTGCTGATGGTCAGCTCGCCTCTTTATTGGCAAACAGAATATCCGACGCGCGAAGCCGCAGACGCTTTTTTGGCGAGTTCGCTCGAAGAGCGGCTGAAAGGCCTCGACGCGAATGACCTGATTTATGCCTTCAATGCGTCACGCGACTACAACCCAGAGCCGGAATTGGGGAAGATCACGGCACCGCTGATTGCCATCAATTCCGCGGACGATTTTGTGAATCCTCCCGAGCTGCACATCGACGAAAGGCTGATCCACAAAGTCCCGCACGGCCGTTTTGTCCTGCTGCCAATTACGAGCCAGACGCGCGGCCACGGCACGCATACGCTCGCGGCTGTCTGGAAGTCCTATCTGGCGCAACTCTTGGCGGAAAGCAGCCATAAGACGCACTCCGCCTCCGCTGCATCCATCCATTGAGGTGATTGCAGCGGGATAATTGCGTGTTTATAATTGAAGGTGCTTGCCCCGCCCTTTTTCCCGCACACGTTTGTGAGTTGATACCAATGTTAGGAGTAAACGATGACTCCTGAGCGACGCATTCATGGACGGCGGATTTTGTATTCGCCGGAGTATCTGGATATAGGCGCCGATAACGGCGGAGTCGTGGTGAATCTGAGCGAAGGGGGCCTGGGATTTCAGACCGTCAGTCCGGTTACGCTGGACGCGCAGCTTCCTGTGTCTTTCTCACTCGCGGCTGGCTACCGGATTGATTTGAAGGCGCGCGTTGTTTGGGTCAACGGGGACGGAAAAATTGGAGGCGCCGCTTTCAGTAAATTATCAAAGGATTCTCTAAGCCTGATTCGCGAATGGGTGGCGAAACAGGAAGCAGAACACGGGACTGGCTCTGAGGATCTGGGGTTGGACGCCGCTGCTCAAAGCGAAACGCCCGTCAGCGTAGATTCCGTGCGGGTGAAAGCCTCTGAAGCTGTGCCAGAAGTTGTAAGTCAGCCGGGCGAATCCTTTGCGACGGAACCAACAGGATCAGAAATTGATGAAACAGATGCGCGGAACGGAGTTGCGCTGCCCACAAACGCTGCGCAGCCGATGGAAGCGATACCTGAGCGATCGTCGCAATTCGAATCTCGGGCCGCAGGCGCTCCGTCCAGTCATCCGGCTGGGCAAACCCCCGGCACGTTATTGCCGGATGCGCGAAGCATTTCATCGAACCCGCCGCGCGAACCCTTGCGTCGAGCGCCTGAATCGGCGCACACCAACGCAGTCACCGCGAATTTTCAACGGGCCGTCGCGCCAGCTTCGCACCTATCTCAAAAAAAGCATCAAGGGGAAACTAGCTCCTCTTTTGCGGTCATCCCATCGATTTCTGTGTGGAACAGAAAGGGCGCATCATCTCCTGCATCGTCCGTACCGGCCGGGCTGCAAAGGAATGGCGCTCCATTGTTTCCGCCGGGGCGAGACAAAAATATCTTCGCCCGCCCCTCCAGCGAGCCTGAACCAGAAGGCGAGCGGAAGGGTCCTGGAGTGCTGCTCATAGTGGCGACAGTAATCGCAGTGGCGGCCGTGGGCGCATTTTACGCGCGAACGCATCGGCAACCGATCGGTAACGCCATCGCGCGCATCGGAGACAGCATCGCGGGCAGCTCCGCTGCTAATTCCAGCGTGCCTGCGACCGCAGCGCCCATCAGCACTGCAAACTCACAGACTGCGCCTCTGAAGCCGAATTTGCCTCCCGTACAAAACCCTCCGACAAAAACACAAGCGCTCAATCCCGCACAATCAACATTAGCCCCAGCCGCAGCGAAACAGGGCGCCAGTTCCGTTGCAAATCTCTCTGCGACCTCCACGCCACCCATTTCAGCAGGAGAAGGCCATGCGACCGTCGCTGCCGGGCAATCCAGTGCGACGATCCCCAACAAAGCCTCGCAGACATCTGGCAAACCTTCCCCGCTCCAGACTGCGCATGACCCATCGAAAAACCAGAATGCAACCGCAGGCCCAGCTTCGTCATTGCTCGCGGCGCAATCAGAATATCAACGCGCCGAACAATACCTGAACGGCACCGGAGTGACACAGGACTACGCCCAGGCAGCCCAGTGGTTCTGGCGCTCGCTCGAAGCCGGATACACGGATGCAGCCCTTCCGCTCGCCAATCTTTACCTCGAAGGCAACGGCGTTTCCCGTAGTTGCACGCAAGCTCGCATTCTTCTGGATGCCGCAGCGCAGAAAAACAATCCGCAGGCCATCCATCAGCTTGCGCAGCTCCCCGACAACTGTCAATAAAAGACTGCTAATAAAAGGCGCGTCAGAGACCTCCTCGATGTAATTTTGGACAAATCCGAGGCATTTTCCCATACAGCCGCACACAGGAGCATGAGAGTATTTTGCGGATAAGTCTCTCGCAGTATTCCAGCACAACTTGGGCTACGGGAACCGGCAATGAAACGCAAGAAACTGGGCGAGGTGCTCCGCGAACGCGGGAAAATCTC
>JASHYE010000440.1 GCA_030043155.1 Candidatus Acidiferrales bacterium
GACGTCATCTGCATCGGCGCCGGCCCCACCGGACTCGCCTGCGCCATCGAAGCCAAACGCGCTGGCCTTCGCCCTCTCGTCATCGACAAAGGCTGCCTCTGCAACTCCCTCTACCACAACCCGACCAACATGGTTTTCTTCACCACTCCCGAACGCATGGAAATCGGCGACCTCCCCATGACCACTCTCGGCGGCAAGCCCACGCGCGCCGAAGCCCTCAAATATTATCGCCGCGCCGCCGAGCATTACGGCGTCGAAGTTGCGCAGTACCAGCTCGTCGAACGCATCTCCGGCCACGACGGCGCCTTCACCGTCTCCGCGCGCAGTGCAAACGCGCGCGCCTCCGAAATCGATCTTCGTAAGGGCACGGCTTCAGCCGTGCCGACAGGTGCCCGCAGTTCAGGGGTTTTAACCCCTGAGGCCGGTCGCTCCGCGTCGCAATATCAATATAGTGATGCGGCCGATTCCGCCAAACTCCAACGCGGCACTCCGCACGAATATCATTCGCGCAAGTTAATTCTCGCCACCGGCTACTACGATCTGCCCAATTTCCTCAACATCCCCGGCGAAGATCTTCCACAAGTCTCACACTATTTCACCGACCCACATCCTTACTGGAACGAAGACGTCGTCGTCATCGGCGCGAAAAATTCCGCCGCCGAAGCTGCCCTCGATTTATTTCGAGGAGGCGCGCGCGTCACGCTTATTCATCGCGGAGCCGAACTCGGCCGCAGCCTCAAATACTGGGTGCGCCCCGACATCGAAAATCGCATCAAAGCCGGAGAAATCGCCGCCCGCTTCAATACCAAAGTCGTCCGCTTCGAGCCCGGCAAAGTCGTCGTCCAAAATGGCGGAGGCACCGAAGCGCTTCCCGCCTTTCACGCCTTCGCCATGACCGGCTACCATCCCGATTTTCAATTCCTCGAAAGCGCCGGCATCGAGCTCGACCCCAAAACGCGCAAGCCCCGCGTCAATCTCGAAACTCTCGAAACCAACGTCCCCGGCATCTACGTCGCGGGAGTCCTCGTCGGCGGCCTCCACACCGGCGAAATCTTCATCGAGAATGGACGCTTCCACGGCCGCCAAATCATCGCCGCCATCGCCGGCCGCGAAGGCCCCCGCGAACCCGCCCCCGTCGCGCCCCCAGGAGAATGAAATTGTTCTCACTCAAAAGTTCAAGCGGCGCGGCCAGAATTGCCATTCTGTTTGCTGTTCTATGCGGGAGTCTCGCTACATTTTGTCAGGAGGTGAAAAGCCTGCCCATGGAAAACTCGCAAGAAGTGGACAAAATAATTCCCCTGCTGCGCGAGATGTATGCAGCGTTCAATCGCGGCGACTTTGCCGCGGCAGCCGCGCCTCTTGATCCGAACGTCGAGTGGACGGAGCCGCCCGAATTTCCCGGCGGCGGAACCTACCACGGCCGAGACGCCGTCAAAGGCTACCTGAAGCAGTCACGCGAGAGATGGCAGGAAGGCCGCAGCGAACCGGAGCGATTCATTACCGCTGGCGAGCATATTGTCGTGTTTGTTCACGCCCGCTACATTCCAAAGGGCGGCACTGAATGGCGCGACGTGCGCCTTGCGGACGTTTACACCGTGCACCACGGTAAAATTGTTCAGATGAACGCCTTTGCGGACCGGCAAAAGGCGCTCGACTGGGCCGGCGCCAAAGCGGCCACTCCCGAATAGAAAAAGCTCGCTTCTAATACTCTGCGTTCTTCACTTGTCACTCGTCACTGACTCTTGCTAAAGTGTCCTCATATGGCATCCGTCATCACAGAATTCTTCCGCACCTTCAAAATTCTTTACAAGGGCTTCAAAGTCACCTTCGTCACCATGTGGAGAAAGCCCACCACGGAGAACTATCCAGTCGAGCCCGTGCATTTTCAGGCGCGCTATCGCGGCATCCACGTCCTTCAGCGCGACGAAAACGGCCTCGAGAAGTGCGTCGCCTGCTTCCTCTGCGCCGCCGCCTGCCCCGCGCAGTGCATTTACATCGAAGCCGCCGAAAACACCGCCGAAAATCGCATCTCCGACTCCGACCGTTACGCCAAGGTCTACAACATCGACTATTCCCGCTGCATTTTCTGCGGCTATTGCGTCGAAGCCTGCCCCACAGACGCCATCACTCACGGACACGGTTTCGAACTCGCTCCCTACGACATCAACGCTATGGTCTATCGCAAAGAGCAGCTCCTCGAAACCTGGCCGCCCACGAAGCTCAGCGTCCGCGTTACCTCCGGCGTCGAGGACATCCACCAAGCCTTCCGCTAGAACTAAGCTTTACATTGTCATTCCGAGGAGTCGCGACGCAGTTTGTCGAGACGACGAGGAATCTGCGGTTGCGTTTTAGGGGAATGCAAATCCAGCCGTGAACAAAACGAAAGGCGGGTAACTTTCGTCACCCGCCTTTCAGTGGCGTTGGAAACGATGTAGCAGAGGTTGTTACGCAGATCGCGTGCGATACCAGCCCAACGCTGTCAGGCCAAGAAGGCCCGTGAAGAGCAGGCCAAGTGTGCCCGGCTCCGGCGTAGCACCTGTGGAGACGAGTGTCACCGACGCTGTCGCTCCCGAAATCTCCACGCCCTTACTCGGAAATTCAGCCTTG
>JASHYE010000441.1 GCA_030043155.1 Candidatus Acidiferrales bacterium
AAACGCGGTTCCCCGGCAGCCCATTGTCCTTTTCAATCTGCTCGATTCGCTGTCTCAGCTTCTTGTAGTCGTCGTCCGTGCCTTTCCCGATCGTTTGGTAAAAAATCCTCTTGTCGTTCACCGTTTGCGCAATTTGCTGCTGCGGAATCCCTGCATTCGCCAGATCCTTGCAGCACTTCGCTCGAAAACTCTGGTCATTGAACTCCGTTTCGACTCCCACGCCCAGGATCAAGCTCTTCGGCCCGAGTGCATCGCGCGCAATCAACCCATTCAATGACGGCAGCAGCTTTCGCCCCGTCAAATCTCCGGTCGCCCCCAAAATCACGAAAAGATGCGGTGCAATTTCCTCGATCATTTTTCCCTCTTAATTTGATGCTTCATAGATAATTGCAGGAACAAATCTCGTGCTTCGTAGAAGTCGTCTCACAACGGCGTTTGTCAGGACACGGTTCTACGCCGGCGAAATCTCAATTCCCCACTTCTTTAACTCCCGCTCCAATTGCACCACATCCTCGAATTGAATCGTCTTCATTCCCAATGCCTGCGCCGGCTCCAGATTCATTTGCCGGTCGTCCACGAATATCGTTTCTTCGCTTCGCCTTTGCGTAATGCTCAGCGCCAGCTTGTAAATCTCAGCGTCAGGCTTGCGCGCGCCCAGATAGCATGAGCTGAGAAACACGTCGAAATACTCGCGCAGCCCGAACTTCTCAATGCGGTATTCATTCAAATCCCGCGACTCATTATTCAGCGAACTCACCAGATATTTTCGCGGCTTCTTCGTCAGCCGCCGCAGGAATTGCAGCGACTCCGGCATCGCTTTCGCCTGCGCGTACATGAATTTTTTGAACTGCTCTCTTGTAAAGTCCCGCGCCCGATAAAAAATCACGCGATCCAGATACTGCTCCAGTCCCAGCTTCCCTGTTTCAAACGCCTCCAGCACCGCTTCGTGCCGCACTTCGAAATCATTCCAATCCAAATGGAACTGCGCCGCAGCAGCAACCCGCGAATCGCGGTCCCATCCATTCGTCAGCAGCACTCCGCCAACATCAAAAAACAGCGCGGTCACTTCTGCCACGCAATCTCCCCGACTCTCATCCCCACAGAATACTGCGGGGTCGCTTTCGTAGGGGCACGGTTTTAACCGTGCCGTATGCCTCACTGAATGAATGCGGCTTTAGCCGCTGAGGGACTTCTTTCCCCGCATTCCCCTAGTAACCCGCAAACTCCTCCGCGCGAATATCGTCCTCGTTCACTCCCGCATCCTGCAGCAGCTTGTGCATCGCATTCACCATCCCGCCAGGCCCCGCCAAGTAAAAAATCGGCTCACTCCAATTCTTAATCGATTCCCCAATCATTTCCTTTGTCACAAATCCTCGTTTCCCCGTCCACGAACGCGAAGACCTTTCCATCTCCGTCATCGTCGCAATCACTTTGAAATTCGGATTCTCCCGCTCCGCGCGCGTCAAATTATCCAAAAACGCTGCATCCTCAGGCCGCCGGTTGGAATAAAACAGCCAAATCTTATGCGACGATTTATTGTGTGCCGCGTCCACCACCATGCTGCGAAAGGGCGTGATTCCAATTCCGCCCGCGATGAACACCGCCGGTCGCGCCGCCCGCGTGTGCAGCTTCAGATCGCCCCACGGCCCGTCCACTTCCAATTCCGTCCCCAACGGAATCTTCTTCAGCGAGCGCTTCATCGCAGAATCGCGCATGCGCGTCGCAAACATCAGGTCCCGCTCGTACGGCGCGCTCGCGAGTGAAAACGCCCGGGTATTCCCTTCCGCATCCGTTTCCGGCGGATTCGCCAGCTTCACTTCCATCGCTTGTCCGGGCTTGAAATCGAATCCTGCCGGCTTCTCCAGCCAGAAGGCCATCGTCCCTTCTGCAATTTCCCTTCGTGCCTTCAACTTCATCGGGATCGTCGCCAACTCTGATCGCCTCCTTCATCTGAAAAATCGCTGCGCGCCGTCATTCCCGCATTTGCATCTTTCCTTACGGACGATAGATGATAGCAACATGTCTGGCGACTCGCGAAGTTTCCCACAAAATTCTTCCACGCTTCCGCCCATCGCCCGCGCGCCCGCGCACAACTCACCTGTGCTCGAACTGCGTCCGCGTCCACCCTTTCGCCTTGATCTCACCGTTTGGACCTTACGCCGCCGCCCTGAAAACATCCTCGACCGCTGGGACGGTCAAATTTATCGCCGCGCTCTCTCCATCGAGACGAAATCCGCCACGCGCATCGTGGAATTTGCCATCGAGCAAATCGGCCCTCCCGCGCATCCTCGCTTGCGCGTCAAGCTGGAAACGCCGCACAGCACCGCCGAAATCGAAGCCGCTCTTCGCTCCAAACTCGACCGCATGCTCGGCCTCAGCGTCGATCTCCGCGACTTCTATTCCTTCGCCGCAAAGCACAAACCATTCCGCGCGCTCATCGCCGCATTCACCGGATTCAAGCCTCCGCGCTATCCCACCGTTTTCGAAGCTCTCCTCAACGCCATCTCCTGCCAGCAAGTTTCTCTCAACGTCGGCATCATGCTCCTGAATCGCCTCGTCCAGAATTTCGGTTGCCCTGCTCCGCGAAATACCCGAGGCCGACATATAAATCGTCCTCGTAAGGGCACGGCTTCAGCCGTGCTGTCAGGGACTCCGAATTCAGGGGTTTTAACCCCTGAGGTCTCGGGTTCGAACGATGATAAAGACGCTTACGAGACAGCTTCTAGTCGCGGGGAAACACTTCACGCGTGCCCTTCGCCCGTTGATCTCGCTTCCCTTCCCACCGGCACGCTTCGCTCCCTCGGCTACAGCCAAAACAAAGAACGTGCCATCCTAGAACTCAG
>JASHYE010000442.1 GCA_030043155.1 Candidatus Acidiferrales bacterium
GGATTTCCCTCGCGATCGAGCGTTATGGTTACCACCGTGCCCTTCGCGCCTTTCAGCATGTCCGCTACCTGGAGCGACGACATCGAGGCCGTGCTCTTGCCATCCACTTTCGTAATCACGTCGCCGGGCTTGATGCCTGCGCGATCCGCGGGCGAATCCGGAAAAGGCGCGACAACTTCGACGCGGTCTTCAATGGGCACAATTGTCATCCCTACGCCATAATAATTTCCGCGTTGCTGCTCCATCTGCAGTGACCATTCCTGCGGGTCGAAGAAGTTTGAATGCGGATCCAGCACGTGCAGCATTCCTGGAATGGCGCCGTCATAGACAACCTTATCGGTGTCGATGGGTTCCGCGTAGTTTTGCTGAACAATGGAAAGGACTTGCGCAAATGTCTTTACGGAATCCTGCAAATCGGTTGCGCCGGCGGCTGTGGCTTTCAGCGATGGCCCATAAAGTCCGCCCATGACCGCGGCAATCACCAGTATTGCCGAAAGAAGGAAGGCTCCGCGCTTTGATGATTCCAGCCGTTCGCCGTTACCCTGATTTCTTCCCATAGACGAGACGCCCTAGTCGCCTTTCGCGGTGATTTAATGACAGTATAGCATACGTTTTTCGGGCAGTTTGACACGCTCTGCCACGTCTTCTATGATGCCGAAGTAGGCTCTTGCGCGCGAAAAAATGTTAAGCGTGCCCCATCTCATAATTATCTTTCTGGTCGCTTTGATTGTCTTTGGCCCGGAAAAGCTGCCGGAGCTCGCGCGAAATTTTGGCAAGATCATGGCGGAGTTCAAGCGCGCCACGGGCGATCTGAAAGCCGGATTTGAAGAGCACATGCGCGATCTGGAGCGCGAGACCCGCCAAACCGGGTACAGGGCGCAGCAAGTGCAACCCGCAAACACAATCTTGCCGCCGGCGCAAGTCACGGTAGAACCTGTGCCAGTGCCTGCCGATGCCGTTCCCCATTCTGGCGAAGAGCCTGCCTACTCCGAAACAGCGTCCGAGAAACCCGCAAATGGTGACTAGCCAGCCCGGATTGCCGGCCGTTCGTGCAGAGGAAGAAGATGGCGGCAAGATGTCTCTCTTCGAGCATCTGGCTGACCTGCGAAAACGCCTGATCTACTCCGCCATTGCCATCGGCGTGGGCTTCCTTATCGGATTCGCGGTTTCCAAATCCGTCATCAACATCGTGATGCAGCCGATGGTGCTCGCGCTAAAGGAAGCGCATTTTCCTCCCAAACTGATTTACACCGCGCCTGCGGGCCCGATCAATTTGCTCATCGCTCTGGGATTTTATTTGGGCATCGTCATCGCCCTGCCGGTTGTGCTCTACCAGATTTGGCTTTTCATTGCGCCCGGTTTGTACAAACACGAACGCAAAGCCGTCGCATCGTTTATTTTGTCCTCTGTTTTTCTGTTTCTCGCCGGAATTGCTTTTGGCTACTTCCTTCTGCTTCCCTACGTCTTGAAGTTTCTGATTGGATTTGAAGGTTCACTCCCGCTGCAGCCCATGATCGACATCAACGAATATTTCGATCTCATCCTGATTGTCATGGTGGGCCTGGGAGCGATTTTCGAGCTGCCCGTGTTGATTTTTGTTCTCTCGATGTTTGGGATCGTCACTCCGCAGTGGCTCTGGAAAAATATCCGCTACGCGATTCTGGTCATCACTATTCTCGCGGCAATCGTCACGCCCACTCCGGATGCCACAACGATGCTCGTTTTCATGTCGCCGATGATAGGCTTGTACTTCCTGGGCATCGGAGTTTCGTATATGGTCGTGCGCAGCAAGCGCAAGCGCGAGATGGCTCGGGAGGGAGTCCGCTAGAATGTCCAATCTTCGTATTTGGGTCGCACTCGCTGCGCTGGCGTTCGCTGCTGGTTGTGGAGGGAATGGCACGCAGGCTACCGTTTCGGCGAACTCCACCACCGCTCCCGTTACTCTGGATGCGCAAGACAAAGCTCCGCCGCCTCAGCAGACCGGCGGGTTCGACGGTGCGCGCGCTTATGACTACACCGCCAAGCTTGTGAGCTTCGGTCCGCGGCCTTCTGGCTCGGACGCCATCAAACAAACGCAGAATTACATTTATTCCCAATTGCACGCCGACGGCTGCCAAATTGCCGAGGATAGCTTTAACGCTCAGACGCCCATTGGCACAGTTCCGATGAAAAACATCATCGCCAAAGTTCCGGGAACGAAAAAAGGAATCATCCTTCTGCTGACTCATTACGACACGGTTCGCACCGTTCCGGGCTTTGTCGGCGCAGAGGACGCAGGCTCGTCTACCGGCCTGGTGCTGGAGTTGGCGAGCCTTCTTTGCCGCGAAAAGCCGCAGCTTTCCATCTGGATGGCCTTTCTCGACGGCGAAGAAGCCATGGTCGACTGGAATACGAACAACGACCACACTTACGGGAGCCGCGAACTCGTTGCAAGGCTCGAGCTCAGCGGCGAGCTGGAAAATGTGAAGGCCGTGATCCTGGAGGACATGATCGGCCAAAAAGGCCTGACCATGAAAAAAGAAAGCAGCTCCACGCCGTGGCTCGTTGACCTGATCTGGTCAACGGCCGCCAAACTTGGCTATCAAAATATTTTCGTTTCGCAATCCACGAGTGTTTCTGATGACCATGACCCGTTCCTCGAACAGAAGGTTCCGGCCGTGGACCTCATCGATTTGGACGATTACATCTCAGAAGGCTACTGGCACACGCCGCAGGACACGATGGACAAGATAAGCGCGAAGAATCTCGCAATCGTCGGCCACGTAACTCTGGCCAGCGTCGACGCCCTCGAAAAGAAATTCTCGCAGTGAATATCATTCAGGTAAAAACAGCTTCAGGACGTTACGATGTGGTGTGTGCTCGCGGCGCGCTCAGCCGCCTTGGCTC
>JASHYE010000443.1 GCA_030043155.1 Candidatus Acidiferrales bacterium
AAGGCTGATTTGCCGAGCCGGGTCACAATACGGGGATCGAGTCCGAATTCGCGCGAGGCTTCACGAAGAGAGGTTCGATCCGTTCGCATTTTGGAGACGATGTGTGCAACGCGCGTCCACGTCTCTTGAAACTCCTTTGGCTTCGCGAAGAATTGCTTGGCCGTTCGCGGCACAGATACGCGAACTCTCCGACTTAGGCTAGGCTTCTTGCTGTCCCTTGCCCTGTTGTGTTTCCGTGAACGCCTCATAGTCTTCCTCACTTTCATCGTGAGAGAATTGGTGCAGACCAGTCCGTTTTACACCGGATATTGGGAACCCGCATGCCCCGGCAGGAGCAGCAGAAATAGGGGTTTTCTGGGAATGTGGACACGTCAGGGCCAGGTTTTCTGGCGATAGAGGCGAATTGCGATGGGGTTTTCTGGCGGGGATTTTAGTTTCGATCCTATGGATACCGTTTCGGAGGAACCGGAAACACCAAACAAGGGTGGTCGCCCAACCATCCCCGATAATTCCCTTTTGGGCAGCAGAAATCAGTGGCGAGTATTCTTCGAGCAATGCTGGCCCGAAGTTGGCTGGCCCTTATCGCGGATTCGCAAGCGCAGAAGCAGTACGATCACGGATGTGCAAAGGGTCTTTAAGCGAGTTGTGGACAAACCGCACTGCGATCAGGCTAAAGCTTTCTTGCGAGGGCAGCCGCAACACGCGACGGTACGAGAACTACGAAAATACACCCTAGCAAGCAGCAGACTCAGGTATGAGCTTCAGGACATGCAGCGAAAGTATCCAGAGCTTCAGCGTGCCTGCGCTGAGGCAGCGAGTGCGGTCAAACAAGCGGACAAAAATGACAAAGCTGTTTTTCGGAACGAACGTCGCCGATGTCGTAGGAAATTGAGGCAGCACGAAAACACTTTTGCTGCGAAACAGCAGGAGTGTGTCTCACTTGAAGATCAGCTTCGCAACGGAGAAGTGTATTTGTATTGTTCTGAACTACTGAGTTTTTTGCGAAGTGAGGGAAAGCGAAAACGTGCACTCACGCCGCTCAACCTTGCTAACGCTCTGGCGGGCTTGCCTTACATCCGCTGGCGGCAATCGGACACTCGATGTTCAAAGATGCCAGCGGATTCCTTCGCGCAACATCCGTATGTTGTTTTCCGACTCGTTGAGCGTCTGTTCCTGCGTATCGGCGCAAGGAGAGGCAAGTCTTTTGCGGACAGGTTCCGGGCCGAGCTTCTGAGCCTGCCAAAGAAGGAAACATATCCGCGTGACTCGATTTGTCAGCAGTGGCGCGACTTCAGACTTGCAGTCGAAGAGGTATTAAAATCCAAGCATCAGGAGGCATTCATTCCTTATGCGATCACATCCGCTTATCTAAGGAATGTTTCTCGCTCTAAAACGTCGCAGGATAACATTCGCGATTCGCGAGAGAGGCTCTCACTACAAGAAAAAAGGCGACGCATTCCTAAACGGAAGGGTAAAATAAGGGCTACAGCAAAAGCGGGACGCGCCGGTGCTAGAACACCGAGCGCGCCCCTAACTACCGATGGAGGGTAAACTCCAATGGCAGCTTCCCACACCGTACCGCAAGACTCCGAGCACTGCAATTTCAACCCAATTGAGCCGAGGCACGGAGTCATAACTTTGTTCGGTTATGGCATTGATGTTCGCGTGGATCGCGGCCATCTGATTCTGCGCGATGGCATCGGCTCGCGCCGCACTACTGCCCGGTTTGCCCGCATCGGACACGGCATCAGGCGGCTCATTGTGATCGGCTCGGATGGCGCAGTGTCTCTTTCCGCGCTTCGCTGGCTCGCCGATCAAGATGCAAGCTTTGTGATGCTGGATCGCGACGGTTCTGTACTAGCCACGACTGGCCCGGTTAGCCCTTCGGATGCTCGATTGCGACGTGCGCAAGCTTTAGCTTATCGCGCGGAAAAGGGCTTGCAGATTGCACGCGGATTGCTCGATCAAAAGCTCGTCGCGCAAGAACGGCTGATTCGCGAAAAGTTTCACGATACCGCTGTGGCCGCGCAGATTGCCAGTGCTCGCGAAAAACTTACGACCGCAAGTTCGATTGAGGAGTTGCGATTTTTCGAGTCCCAAGCCGCAAGAGCATATTGGACTGCATGGCACAACGTGCCGATTATGTTCTCGAAGTCTGATTTGCGTCGCGTGCCGGATCATTGGCTTAAATTTGGACTCCGCGCTTCGCCTTTGACCGGCTCACCGCGATTGGCCATCAATCCGCCGAATGCAATGCTGAACTATCTCTACGCCATACTCGAATCCGAGGCTCGATTAGCCGCCGCTGCCCTCGGACTCGATCCCGGTCTCGGCGTATTGCATTTCGACAGCCGGACTCGCGACAGTCTCGCATCTGATTTAATGGAACCGATTCGCCCTCGCGTGGACGCCTATTTATTCGACTGGATCACTCGCGAGCGATTATGCCGAGAATGGTTCTTTGAACAACGGGATGGAAACTGTCGCCTTATGGGTTCGTTCGCCGCGCGGCTCTCTGAGACCGCGCAGACTTGGGCTTGGGCTGTCGCACCCGCGGCCGAGAAAGTATGTCACCAACTCTGGTTAACCTTGAGGAAACCCCCTCTACCCGCAGGCCCGGCCACAAGGTTGACACAGCAACGCCGAAGCCGAACTGGAGAGGACTTGAGCCTTCGCCCGGTTCGGACTCTGCGTCCGCCGTCGGTATGTCGAACCTGCGGTACACCGATCTCTCCCGGCCATACCTTGTGCAAGGCGTGTGCGATAAACGAGTCCAAAAAGTCCATTCTCAAAGTTGCCGAAATCGGACGGACGATGACGCAAAGCGCAAAGGCCCAAGCCCGACGCTCGGAAACCATGCGACGGCAGATGGCCGGTAGGGTTTCGTGGAACCCTTCTGTTTTGCCCGGTTGGTTGAACGAAAAGGTCTACCGCGAAAAGATTCAGCCAAAATTAACGGCGTTTACGGTTCCCGCCATTGCGTCCGCGCTTGGTACCTCGCAGCCCTACGCAACGGACATTCGCAAA
>JASHYE010000444.1 GCA_030043155.1 Candidatus Acidiferrales bacterium
TTTACGACGCGGTCCAGACGGTCGATTTCTGAATCCAACATTTTTGCGGCCTGCTGTGTTTCTGCCTCGGGCGGAAGATTGCCCTTCAGGACTTCCAGCCAGACGCGCATGGAATTGAGCGGATTCTTTACTTCATGAGCCACGCCTGCCGTCACGCGTCCGAGCGCAGCGAGCCGCTCCGAAACGCGCAATTGGGAGCCGATTCGCTCCATGGATTCGAGATCGCGCAAAGTAACGAGCATGCCCATGCGCGTGCCGTTTTCCTGAATCGGCTGCACGCTTGCGCCCACGCGGCGCGTTCCGCTTTCTCCGGGTATTTGCACCTCTACCTGTTCCAGACCCCCGGCCAAAACATCGGCACGATCGAGGTGCAGTGCTTCGGACAAAGGATGACTCGGAGGGAAAATCTCTTGAATTTTGCGGCCTAGAAGGTTTTCTGAGCCAACATCCAGGAATTTTTCCGCTGAAGGGCTCACCAGCACGGCGCGGCCCTCAACATTGAAAAGCAGCAGGCCGTCTTCAAGGCCAGACATGATTTGATTCATGTTTTCGCGCAGAGTGCTGAAAATTTCGCGGACGTCGCGCAACTGCTGGCCAATGCGGCTGATTTTGTTGGAGACCTGGCCGAGTTCACCGGCTTTGGTGACCGGTTCGAGATCAAATTCTCCGGCGGAAATGCGATCCAATTGAGCGGAAATCCGGGAAAGAGGAGCAAGCGCGATTTGGCTTACGAACGCGGTGAAGAGCGTGGAGAGAATCACCGCGGCAAGTGCCACCCAGGCCGCCGAACGCAGGCCCGGCAGAATTTCGTCGCGCAGGAGTGCGGAAGAGAGCGCGACATGGATTGTCCCGAATGGCTGCGCACTGACGTTGAAAGGAAGCGATACTTCGTAGACTCGCGGAGGGCCGTTCAGAATGCGAATTTGCTGAGCGAAGGGAGCTTGAACCAGATCGGAAAGACTAGGACGGGCTTGGAGCGTTTTACCGAGGAGGGAAGGATCGCTCGAAAAGAGCGCTGTGCCACCGTTGTCCGTGATGGTGATTTCGTAAATCGAAGCGGAGAAGCTAATGTCGGATTCGATCAGGGCCGAAAGGCCCGGATTTGTGCCTAAAGTTTGCTGCACGTAATCGTGAATATCGGCTGGATCGGAAGAGGCAGGCGCTGCGCCACGAGCCGCTGCTTCGCGCAAAGCGTTCTGCGCGGAAACGAAAACCTGCTGCAATACAAATTTGGAACGGTCATTCGCCTGCGCTATCACCTGGCGGGTCAGCTTCGCGACATACAGGCACGAGATAACAGCCACGACCAGCAATACCAATGCAGCCGTCGCCAGCGTGAACTTATTTTTCAGACTCAACGACATTTTTTCGCGCAGCCTCGTACTCTTTCAGCTTGTTGTGAAGTGTCTTCAGGCTGATGCCCAGCAAGTCGGCCGCGCGGGTCTTATTTTGATTCGTGGCGTTGAGCGTCTGGAAGATGAGTTCCCGCTCAGCGGCCTCAACTGTTGTGCCGGGAGGAAAGCGCAGGCCGGAAAGCTCGCCGGTTTGGGCTATCGGCCCGCGAGCGAAGCCTTCGGGCAGATGCGCCCGGCCGATGGTGCCATGGTCAGAGGAAATCGCGGCGCGTTCAAGGATATTGCGAAGCTCGCGCACGTTCCCTGGCCAGGTATAGGCTTTGAACAGCTCCATGACTTCAGAATTTACGGCGAGAACCTGCCGCCCGTGCTTCTGATTCATTTCGCGCAGCAGTTGTTCGACGAGGGCAGGCAAATCGTCCTTGTGTTCGCGCAACGGCGGCAAGTGAATCTGGAAAACATTAAGCCGGAAATAGAGGTCCTGCCTGAGCTGCCCCTGGGCCACAGCTTGCTGCGGGTCTTTGTTGGTCGCGGCGAGCACGCGAACATCGATCGGCGTTTCCACCTTGCTTCCGATACGCCGAATTTTGTGATCTTCCAACACGCGCAATAGCTTCGATTGCGTGGCAGCGGGCATTTCGCCAATTTCGTCGAGCAGAAGCGTGCCGCCATCGGCCAGCTCGAAACATCCCAGGCGGCGCTCCGCTGCGCCCGTGAAAGCGCCCTTCTCGTGGCCGAACACTTCGCTTTCCATCAGGGATTCGGGAATCGCGGCGCAATTGATCGCCACGAAAGGCTGATTGGCGCGCGGTGAAAGCTGATGAATTGTGCGCGCGACGATCTCCTTGCCGGTACCGGTTTCGCCGGTGATCAGAACCGAGGCTGTCGAGGGGGCGGCGGTTTCCATTTGCCGCATAACGTCGAGCATGGTTTTCGAGGTTCCCACCATCTCGCCCAGGCGCCCTGCATCGCGGAGCTGGCGCGTGAGAGCAGCTACTTCTTTCCGGTCACGGATTTTGCCCATGGCGCGGTCGAGCAGCGAGCGCAGGACCGGCGGCTTGAGTGGCTTTTCGATGTACCAAAAAGCGCCAGCTTCGATGGCTTGCACGGCACGCTCGTCCGAGCCGCGGCCAGTGATGATGATGACGGGAGTGTCGGGAGCGGTTTCGTGAAGATGGCGCAAAAGATCCAGGCCGTTCATGCCCGGCAATTCGACATCGGCGAGAACGACGGCAGGCTGAAACTCCGA
>JASHYE010000059.1 GCA_030043155.1 Candidatus Acidiferrales bacterium
AAGTACCAACACCAGCGTAATCAGATTCATTTTCATGTATCTCCCGTATACGAAAACCACGCCCTAGTCAACGCGCCTTTGTTTCGTGTCATTCCGACCGGCCCCCCCTCCTGCCTCCTGAGCATCTCGTGATTATCGTTAGTGAACAGCAAGCTTATCTTCTCCCTGCCATCCCGTGATGTTGCGCATACTGAGGCGACGGGCCACGATGCGCTGCCCAAAATGCCAATTCGATCATCCATTGCAGACAACCGAGTGTCTGAAGTGCGGAATTGTCTTCTCGAAATACCAGCCGGCGGCGGTTGATGTTTCGCCGACTCCGGAAATTCCTCCGGTTTCCGAAGCACTCGCGAAGCCGCCCGACGCGCCCGTGCCCACAAACCCCGCCAACACCCAAACGGCCGCGGACCTTGTCTCGTCCCTTGCCGCGTCCCTCGATGCAGATCTCTCCTCCCAAGCAGCTACATCGCCCGCCACGGAATTCAAGTATCGCTTGCTCGCGCTCCCGCTGGCCCTCCTTCTTGCGCGCTGGTTGACGGCCACCGGCTTTCGCATCGTCGCCAACATGCTGGCCATGGTCGTCCACGAATGCGGCCACGCCATCACTGCCTGGCTTGTGGGCCGATGGGCCATCCCCACTTTCTGGGTGACCATAATGGGCCAAACCAAATCGTGGTTCCTCGTTCTGATTGTGATGGGCGGACTCATCTTCGGCGGATTCCTCGCCTGGAAGGCGCGCCGCTGGGGATGGCTTTGCGCGGCGGCCGCAGTGCTCCTCTTGCAAATCAACCTCCTCAGTGCGCCCGCGATCATGCAGGGCGCTCTCGTCGTTTTTGCAGGAGACGGCGGCGCAATGGTGCTCGCCACCATCCTGATGGCAACGTTCTACGCTCCTCGCAATAGCGCGCTCTACAAAAGCTGGGGCTTGCGCTGGGCCTTGCTGCTCATCGGAGCGCTGGCTTTCATGCACGTATACAGATTGTGGTCCGGGCCGTGGGAGAACCTTCCCTTTGGACAGATCGAGGGCGGGAACATGTCTGACCCCACCTTGCTCACTGGAATGTACGGTTGGTCCGTTGTCCAACTGGTTGACCGCTACCTCCTGCTCGCCAAAGTTTGCTTTACAGCCATGGGCGCAATGTACGTTTGGGGACTAGTGACCGCATACCTCGCAATGCGCTCTCCATCTCCGCAATCGGCCGATAATGGGCTCAACGCTCAGCCCACCCGCTAACATAATCCTGTACGAGCGGGTGACTCATCCTTAATGCCGCTGTTGCAAAAAAATGCCCGTCTTCGCCAAACTACTCAACCCGCTTCGCCACATATTTCTGCGGACCAGCTTCAATCGTCATCGTCGGCGACGCCTTTTCATTCTCCTCAAAAGAAAAAGTCATGTCGCCCTCCAGTACAAAAAAATTCGTGTCTGACTCCGGCAGCAGCTCAAGCCCCTTAGCCCAAAGCTCATTGCTTTGCACGTACAGCTTCCCGCTTTTCTCTGTGACGTTCATCTTGCCGAGGTCCGGCGATTCGTACGTCCCCACGTAGTGCAAATAAATCGCCGGATCCACCTTCGCCAGCGTGTGCTCCGCCGGATGAAAATCCGGCCAGCCATATTCCTTGGCCACCGCGCGCAAATATTCTTCCGCGACTTCTCCGCCGTCGTCCGAGTTCGTCATGATTGCTACGCCCTGCTGTAATCCCATATAGTTCTGCCATTCGTCGACGTAACCTTCGTTCACTCCGCCATGCCCAAACTGCATTTGCTGATTGGGAGCAGGCCCCAACTCGAAACCCAGCCCCCAGTCGTCTTTCTGCGGAGTCAGCATCTGCCGCAGCATCGCCTGCGACAAAATTTTGTGCGACGTTCCCTCGTATTCCTTCTCCAACTCAATTGCCAGCGTGTCCAGGTCCGACGGCGTTGTCCACAATCCCGCCGGCGCCATCTCTGGATAAGTATGCGGCCCGCCCGTCACCTCCGCTCCGGAGCCGCGATAGGGCATCGCTGCAGATCCTCGCAACGCCGCCGGCAACGGCTGCTGATACGTGCTGTGCGTCATCCCTGCCGGCGCGAGCACCAGATTGTGCAGCAGCACCGGAAACGCCTCTCCCGTCTGCTCGGTCATCAACAACTGCATCACCACGTATCCGCCGCCCGAATATCGCCAAATCGTCCCGGGAACCACATCCACGCGCACCGGAGCGCTATTCGCAGGTTTTTCGCCATCCAGAACTTGCACCACCGTCGGCACAGGGTCGCCCGCCGCGTAGCCCGCAAATCCATGCACCGTCAACCCCGCGCTGTGGCTCAGAATCCGTCGCAGCGTAACTTTCTCCGTTTTCGTGAACTGATTCTCTGGCACTTTCCATGCGCGCAGCTTGTCGTTCACGTTTTCATCCAGATTCAGTTTCCCCTCTTGCACCAGCCGCAGCGTGGCCAGCGCTGCCACCGGTTTGCTGATCGAGCCCGCCTGAAACAGCGTCTCCGGCGTCACGCGTCTCTTCGTCGCCACGTCCGCATATCCATACGTTCGCGTCCACACAATTTTTCCGTGATCCCAAAACGCCACGCTCACGCCGGGAACTTTCAGCCGCGCCATCTCATCCGCAATTTTTTTCGTTGGCACTGGCTGCCCTTGAATGGCCACCGGCGGCAGCAACCCATTTTCAATTCGCGCAATCCGCGCCGCCTGACTCGATTGCCTCGTTCCTTGCGATGTCATCCCGCCTGTCCTGACGAAGGAAGGGAACCCAGCGCGCGCCGTTTGCGCGATGGCGGTGAGGGACCCGCTGTTGTTTTTTTCAGC
>JASHYE010000445.1 GCA_030043155.1 Candidatus Acidiferrales bacterium
TTGAATACGGCAAGCAGCAAGGCTACGAAGAGAACTCTGGCGGATTCGTTCTTTCCGGGCCGCGTTATTTCGCTCGTTTTCGCGAAGTTTGCCTCAAAATGATCCGCGAATATGGCGTGAATCAGTTCAAGTTTGATGGAACCGGAAACGCATCCACTGTTTTCCCCGGCAGCGAATTCGACAGCGATTTCGCGGCCATGATCAGCCTGATTGGCCAATTGCGCCGGGTCGAACCAGATCTTTACGTCAATCTGACCACAGGAACATATCCTTCGCCGTTCTGGCTGCTTTATGCGGATTCAATCTGGCGCGGCGGCGACGACAATTCGTTTGCCGGCGTTGGTTCGTATCGCCAGCAGTGGATTACTTATCGCGATTCTGCCACACATGAACACGTCGTTCGGCGTGGGCCGCTTTATCCGCTGAATTCCCTCATGCTCCACGGGATGATCTATGCTCGTTACGCCGAGCACCTGAAAGACGATCCGCAGCACGATTTTCCAGATGAGATTCGCTCCTACTTCGGTACGGGAACGCAGCTTCAGGAGATGTACGTGACTCATTCACTGCTCTCGCCTTCCGATTGGGATATTTTGGCCGAGACGGCGCGGTGGTCGCGCCGCAACGCCGATACTCTCGTCGACACGCACTGGATTGGCGGCGATCCGTCCCGCCTGGAAGTTTACGGATGGGCATCGTGGTCGCCGCGGTGCGGAATTATCACGCTGCGCAATCCGGATAAAGTCCCGCACAAATTCGATCTGGATCCGCAATCTGCGTTCGAGTTGCCGCCGGGCGCTGCACAAAAGTTCACCGCACGCACTCCGTGGAGCGGAGCCTCGCACTCCGAGATCACTCTGCACGCTGGCAGTGCTCATACCTTCACCTTGCAGCCCTTCGAAGTGCTGACTCTGGAAGCTACGCCGCAATGAGCTTCACTCCCGCCGACTGGCTGATTGTAGTCGGCTATCTCGCTGGCTCTGTTGTCATTGGCCTTCTGGGCAAACGCTATCTTGGGGATGTTTCCCACTACCTGGTTGCCGGGCGCGAGCTCGGACTTTACGTCGGCATCGCGACGCTCGCCGCCACCGAGATCGGCACAATCACTTACATGTACAACGGCGAACTTGGCTACCGCTTCGGGTTCGCTTCATTTGCGGCGGCGCTGATTTCGGGCGTGGTAATGATTTTCGTAGGGCGCACCGGGTTCATCATCAGCCGTTTTCGCCAGCTTCGTCTGATGACCGTTCCAGAATATTTCGAAGTTCGTTATAGCCGCGGGCTGCGCCTGCTCACGGGAATTCTCGTGGCGCTGGGTGGAATTTTGAATATGGGCGTGTTCCTGAAAATCGAAGGAGAATTTCTCACCATCGTCAGCGGGATTCCGCAGCGCTATCTGATCGCCGTGATGACGGCCATTTTGCTTCTGGAGCTGCTCTATACGGTCGTGGGCGGAATGGTATCGGTGGTCATCACGGACTTCTTGCAGTATTCGCTGCTCTCAATTGCGACCATCATCGTCACGATTTATGCGGTGCATTTCGCAGGGTGGAGCAACATCATTCACAAAGTGACCAGCACGATGGGCGCGGCTGGCTTTAATCCAATCATCAGTCCAAAATTCGGCTGGACGTTTCTAATCTGGCAGGTGCTGCTGTGGCTTTCGATTGTGACCTGCTGGCAGACCACGGCCATGCGCATTTTTTCGACGCGCGACCCTCGCACGTCGAAGCGCGTGATGACCTGGACCGGATTTATTTTTCTCGGCCGCGGCATGCTGCCGATGCTATGGGGCATCGCTGCACTGACGCTGTTCGGCACGGGCATGCTCGACAAAGGCATTCCGCTACCGATGATTCATGGCCACGCCATGGCGCCAATCGATGCAATGCCCGCAATGTTGGCCACAATTTTGGGGCCGGGCGTGCGCGGCGTGGTCGTTGCCGGAATGCTTGCCGCGACGATGTCGGTCAATAGCTCCTATCTTCTCGGCTGGAGCGCCGTCATCTCGCAGGATGTAGTACTTCCTCTTCGCGGCATGCTCGGCAAAACGCCGCTCGGCTCGCGCGCGCAGCTTTTTGTCAATCGCGTCGCCAATCTTTTTGTAAGCCTTTTCCTGATGTTCTGGGGACTTTATTACACGCCTCCCGGAGCGGTTTATCTCTATCTGAATATCACAGGAACTATTTTTCTGGCCGGTGCATTTGTGTCCGTCGTCGGCGGCCTCTATTGGAAACGCGCCAATACCCTCGCCGGCTATTTGGCGATGATTCTCGGCGCGGCCGGCGCGATCGTTCCATTCTTTTTCCTGCATTGGAATGAAAATGTGACCGGATTCATGGCATTTGGACTTGCCGCGTGCGGTTTTCTTCTCGGAGCGTTCGCGAAGCGTTCCGCTCCTCCGTTCGAGGATGTACGGCTGCCCGGTAAAAGTTTGAGCGAGGCAGCGCCATGAACTTGACCAAGAGGCAGCGATGAAAATCTGGGAACTCTTCTGGACGGTCTGTCTGATTGTCGCCGGCGGCGCTTTTGCTTTCATCACCGCAATCGTGATTATCAAGGGCGTCCCTGATCTTGGCGAAATGCTCCGGCAGCTTCGGCGGCAAAACCTTCAGCGCTAATCAGCGCATTGTCGTTGCCTCGATGCTCCGGTTGGAGCAAAATGACGCCGAATTTCAGTCTGGAGATGGGGAATGAGAAAGAGACCGCATTTCGCTTTGCTTGCTGGATGTTTTCTTTGCTTCGTCATGCCCGTGCCGCTTCACGCGCAATCCGTTTCATCCCTCGCGCCCGGCGTTCGCGAATTCGTGAAAGTCAGCGCGCCAGTGATTGCGCTTACGCACGTACGGGTCATTGATGGAACCGGATCCCCCGCGCACGAGGACCAAACCATCGTTATTTCCGGCGACAAAATCGAAATGATCGGCGATGCGTCCACGACCGCAGCGCCCGCTGGTGCACAGGTGCTTGATCTCTCCGGCAAGACGGTAATACCGGGTCTTGTCGGCATGCATGAGCACCTGTTCTATCCTGCCGGAGGCCGCAGAGCGGTAGCCCTCTATAACGAAATGGGGTTCAGCTTCCCGCGCCTCTATCTTGCTTGCGGAATCACGTCCATGCGCACGACGGGCAGCATCCAGCCCTACACCGATTTGGAGCTGAAGAAGCTCATCGACTCGGGCAAGCTCGCGGGCCCCAAAATGCATATCACCGCGCCTTACCTCGA
>JASHYE010000060.1 GCA_030043155.1 Candidatus Acidiferrales bacterium
CCGAGCGCGGCGAGCAAAATTCCGAATGCAGCAAAAATCCCAAGCAACGCGGCATCGAAGCGCGGACGCGCTTCCAATTGGCTCACGCGCTCGGACATCGAATCGATAGTGACGGGAACCGTGGGATCGAGCGAAGCGACCGTTGAACGCATCCATGATGCGACCGCAGCGGGGCTTAGCGAGGTGCGCAGGATCACGAATACGCTCGATTCAATATCGTTCGCAGAATGCTGTCGCGGGAAGTAGTATTCCGGGTCGGCAGTTTTTGTGAGCCCGTCGTTCTTGACGTCCTGAGCGATTCCTATAATCGTGCACCACTGGCCATCATGATCGAAGCGTATGCGTTTCCCGACAGCATCTTGATTCGGGAAGAGTTGTTGCGCGAGAGCGTGACTCAAGATCGTGACGTTGACGTTCGGCGCGCGATCGTCCTCGGTGAACGCACGTCCACGCAGAATTGGAATATCAAGCACCGAAAAGTAATCTGGCGTCACCGTGCGGCGGCCAACCATGCCTCCCGTTCCTTGCGGCATGTGCGGATGTCCGGGTACGTCGATGTCGGAGTAAACGCTGGCGTATCCTGTGCCGATTGGAGGCAGCGAGTCACTCAGCGCAAACTCACTCACTCCGGGAAGCTGGTGAAGACGCTGCTCAACAGTCTCGAAGAAACTGAGCCACCGAGTCGGGGTATACAACCGCGGATTCAGCGAAATCGCGGCGGTGATGATGCCGGATGTGTCAATACCGAGCGGAACGTGTTCCAAATTATCCAGGCTGCGGATGAGCAAGCCAGCACCGACGAGAAGCACAAATGAAATCGCAATCTGCGCGGAGACAAGAGCGCGACGGAAAAAGGAACGCGACAAACCGGAACTCGCACGGCCATACAATGCGTCGCTGGATGCGCGCCGTTGCGCGGAAGCGAAGCCGAAGAACAGACCGGAGATTACGGAGACGGCGAGCGTAAAACTGAGGACGCGCGGATCTAAGGTCGCATCGCTCAGATGCAAGATACCTTGCGGGGAAATGGCTACGAATATTTTCAGCAAGGCGTAAGCGAAGGCACAGCCGAACGCGCCTCCGGCGAGCGCAAGCGTCACGCTTTCGGTGAGGGTTTGCCGAAGCAGGCGTCCGGGACCAGCACCCAAAGCCGCACGAATCGCAAATTCACGCTGGCGCGCGGTGGAACGGGCGAGGAGCAAATTCGCCACATTGGCGCAGGCAATCAGCAACACCGCCAACACCGCACCGAAAAGAACCCACGAAGCCAAGCGAGCGTCTTCGATTTGACGGTCGCGCAACGAGCGCACGGAAAGGCTGACTTCATTGCGCAAACCGCCAGGTACCGAGTTCAGCGACGCTTGGAATGCTGGCTGAAGCGCGGCGCGCGCCTGCGCGATGGTCACGCCGGGATTGAGGCGCGCGAAGGCTCGCAGAATCGGCATGGCGCCTTTGAACGAATGGTCGAACACCTGAGGGTTGAAGGACTCGGGAACAAGCATGTCCGCGCGCCCGAGCGTCGGCAGTTCGAAATCGCGCGGCAGAACGCCAATGATTGTGGTTTCAAGGGCATCGAGAGAAATGGTCTTGCCGACGATGTGAGGATCGCCTCCGAAGCGGCTCTTCCAGATGCTGTAGAAGAGGATCGCGACTTTGGGTCCGGCTGAAGTATCTTCTTCGCGCGTGAAGTTGCGGCCGAGCAGAGGCTGGATGCCGAGAGTTGGGAGAAAAGTCCACTCAACATGCGCGCACGCCATGCGCTCGGCTGGCGCTTGGGTGATGTCGCAATCGCGAATGTAGTTGTAGGATGCCGTGGACGCGAATGCGTGCTGCGCACTGCTCCAATCCGCAAAATCCGCTGCCGTTATAAATTCGTTGGGCTCAATCGGAGCGACATAGCCGAATGTCACTAGCTGATCGGCGTTCGGATATGGAAGGCTGCGGAAAAGAATGCGGTCGACGACGCTGAAAACGGCCGTGGTGGCGCCAATGCCCAGTGCGATGGCGAGGATCACAGCGATTGCAAATCCAGGAGTGCGGCGAAAGCCGCGGAGCGACAAGCGAATGTCCAGGAGCATAGTTCCAAGGAAAGTGAAGCTGCGCTCGGCGCGATATTCCTCTTTCATGCTTTCCACCGCGCCAAATTTCAGCAGGGCTTGGCGGCGCGCCTCGGTGGGCGGCAAGCCACCGCGAAGATTGTCGGCGATTTGCAGTTCGAGATGACTGGCAATCTCCTCGCGCAAACGCTCTTCGGTTCGCCGCCTGGATGTGAAACTGAACAAACGCTTGAAGAACCGCGGCAGGCGCCTCATGTCAAATCCTCCGGCTTCAATTCAAAGAAGCGGCTGAGAATCGCTTCGGTTTGCTTCCAATCGCGCGTTTCGGTCCGCAAGAGCTTGCGTCCGGTGCGCGTCAATTGATAAAAACGCGCTCTACGATTGTTTTCGGACGCACCCCACTTCGAGGAGATCGCACCTTCCTGTTCCAGCTTCAGAAGCACGGGATACAAAGTGCCCTGATTGACGGCGAGGAGTTTACCGCTGATCTGTTCGATGCGGCGGGCGATGCCGTAGCCGTGGACGGGGCCCAGTACCTCGAGGGTTTTCAGGATCATCAGCGCCAGAGTTCCCTGCTGGACGTCGGATTTTTCTTTCATGCCATTTTCTCTCTCCTGGTGCGCTCCCATGTGGGATACACGCAGGAGCATGCCACAGCCTCTCTGGGAAAGCAACAGGTCAATGGGAATTACGCGAGCACTTTCGCGGAAGGAGAGCATACTCATTCATACTTCGTTCGGGAGCGAAGTATTGGATACGCCTCATAGTAGAATCCCTGTCAGTGCAAACGATGAGGCGCGCGAGGAGGGTGAGACTTTGCGAAAAGTGTGGATGACAGCAATTTTTGTGATTTTGGCAATGATTTTCCTTCCCGCAGCGCCGCGCGCGCAATGGAAAACTCCGTGGAGCTATTCGGGCGCAGACGGGCCAGCGCACTGGGCGCAGCTCGATGCGGAGTACGCAGCGTGCGGGGGAAAAGAGCAGTCTCCCATCGACATACGAAATGCGGTGAAAAGCGACTTGCCCGCCATGAAATTCGAGTTCAAGAATGGGCCGCTGGACATTGTGAATAACGGCTACACGGCGGTGCGCGTGGA
>JASHYE010000446.1 GCA_030043155.1 Candidatus Acidiferrales bacterium
CAGCTTCACCTCGATTTCACGGTTCCTGGGCATCGAAGTCAGGCAGTATAGCGTGCCCGCGCCCGTTCAATTGTGAATTGCCGGTGTTTTTCCGCTCACTCGAACGCTCCAGTTGCCAAACCCTCCGCTACCCGCGATAATCGTCCGCGTTTCCACCCCCAATGGCCGCTCAATGACCGAACCGACCACGCCGCTGATGCAGCAGTACCACTCCATCAAGCGCCAGCATCCCCATGCTCTGCTGCTTTTCCGTCTCGGGGACTTCTACGAGCTCTTCTACGACGACGCAATCGTCGCAGCGCGCCAGCTTCAAATCACCCTGACCTCCCGCAACCGCGAAAAGGGTCAGGCTGTGCCCATGTGCGGCGTGCCCTACCATGCCGCGGAAACCTACATCGCGCGATTGATTCGCGCTGGCCACAAAGTCGCCATCTGCGAACAAATGGAAGATCCTTCGCGGGCAAAAAAGCTCGTCCGCCGCGAAGTGATTCGCGTCCTCACGCCGGGAACAGCCACCGATTCGCCGCTCCTCGAAACCCGCGAGAACAATTTCTTGGCGGCGATTGCTCGCAATGGAGGTACGAAGCCCGTTGGCCTCGCCTTCGTGGACTTTTCCACTGGCGAATTCCGCGCCACCGAATTTGCCGGACCCTCCGCCGAACCCCGCCTCCGCGATGCGCTCGAGATTCTGCGCCCTCGCGAGATTTTGACCCCTGCGCAAGCAGCGACGCTCTTCCCGGATCCTGCCGCAACCCCGCGAGCCAGCCTCGACGGCCTTGGTGCCACGGAAACGCGCCTCGAGCCTTGGGTCTTCGAACGCGCCTACTCGGAAAGAATCCTCACCGAGCATTTTCGTGTCGCCACGCTCGACGGATTCGGATTGGCCGGTCATTCGCAGGCCATCGCCGCCGCCGGCGGCTTGCTGCACTACCTGCACGAAACTGCCGCCATCGGCGTAGCAGAATCCACGAGCGGAAATGGCATGGCCATTCAAACCCGTCCCGCCGGACGCGGCCTTGAGCACCTCGATCAAATTGCCTTTTACGAGCAGCAGGACGCGCTCTCGCTCGACCACGTCACCGTGCGCAATTTGGAACTGCTCCAGCCCGCCCTCGGCGACGAGCCTTCCGCCACGCTGCTTTTCACTTTAGACCGCACAGCAACCGGCATGGGCGCGCGTCTTCTGCGTTCCTGGATCTTGCGCCCCTCCATTGACCGCGAGGAAATCGAATCGCGCCTCGACGCTGTGAGCGAACTGAAATCCGCGACGCTGGTCCGCGACGAAATTCATCGTGCGCTCGACGCCATCTTCGACCTCGAACGGCTCACCAGCCGCGTCACTCTCGGCAACGTAACTCCTCGCGATTTGCTCGCCCTCGACCGCTCACTCAGCGCAATCCCTGTCGTGCGCGGCATGCTTGCGCGTTGCAAAGCGCCCCGTCTCGCGCATTTGCATTCGCAAATGGATGAACTCACGGACATTCGCGACCAAATCGTCCGCGCCATCGCCGACGATCCGCCCGCGCAGCCTACCGAACCCGGCATCATTCGCCGCGGCTATCATGCCGAACTCGACGAGCTTCGCGACATGAGCAAATCGTCGAAGCAGACCATCGCCGCGATGGAGGAACGCGAGCGCAAACGCACAGGCATCGCGTCGCTCAAAATCCGCTTCAACAGTGTCTTCGGTTATTACATCGAAATTTCCAAAGCCAATCAGCATCTTGCGCCGCCCGACTACACGCGCAAGCAAACCCTCGCAAACGCCGAGCGCTTCACCTCACCTGAATTGAAAGATTACGAAACGAAAGTCCTCGAAGCCGACCAACGCGCCATCGAAATCGAGCGCCGCCTCTATCGCGAATTGCGCGAAGCCATCGCCGCGGAAGCTTCGCGGCTGCGCCAGACAGCAACCGCAATCGCGCAAAGCGACGTGCTCGTCAATTTCGCCGTTCTCGCCGCCGAACGCAACTACACGCGCCCCAAATTCACCGAATCCGAATGCGGTGTCAGCGCGAACGGCGCCGGCCGTGGCGAACTTCTCATCGCTGGTGGTCGCCATCCTGTGATTGAAGCTCTTCTCGAACAGCGCGGTGAGCGCTTTGTGCCCAACGACATCTATCTCGACGACGCCTCTCGGCCCATTCTCCTCATCACCGGCCCCAACATGGGCGGTAAATCAACCTATCTCCGTCAAGCCGCGCTCATCACCATCATGGCGCAAATGGGAAGTTTCGTGCCTGCTACAGAGGCGCGTCTGCCCCTCATCGACCGCATTTTCACGCGCATTGGCGCTGCCGATAATCTCGCGCGCGGCCGCTCCACTTTCCTCGTCGAAATGAGCGAAGTCGCCGCCATTCTCAACACCGCGACCGCCGCGAGCCTCGTTCTCCTCGATGAAGTCGGACGTGGCACCGCAACCTTCGACGGCCTGTCCATCGCCTGGGCCGTCGTTGAGCATCTCCATCAAAACGCGCGCCCCCGCACTCTTTTTGCCACGCACTATCATGAATTGACCGAACTCGAACAATTGCTTACGGGCGTGAAGAATCTCCACGTCGCCGTGCGCGAAGCGGGAAGCGAAATCGTTTTTCTGCGCCGCGTCGAACCCGGCGCCGCCGACAAAAGTTACGGCATCGAAGTCGCGCGCCTCGCCGGATTGCCGCAGTCTGTCATTGCGCGCGCTCGCGAAGTCCTCGCGGAACACGAAAAGGGCGAACATCAAGTCACCAAAGAACTCTCGCCCGGCGCTGCCGACACGCATCAATCTGCAATGTTCACGCCGCTCAACCAGGAAGTCCTCGACGCCCTCCGCTCCGCTGACCTCGATAACCTGAAGCCTCTGGAAGCGCTCAATCTGCTCGCAGCGCTCAAGAAGCAACTCTCGTGACTCGCACCGCTCGCGGAATTTTGGCGCTTGGCTTGATGTCTGGCACTTCCGCTGATGGCATCGACGTGGCGCTCGTGCGAATCTCCGGCACGCCTGCCTCGCCCCGTGCCCGCCTCGTCGCGTTCGCGGATTTTTCTTATCCGCCCACCGTGCGCGAAGCAGTTTTGCGTCTCGCCAATGGCGCAACAACCACCACGCGCGAAATCAGCCAGCTCAATTTCCGTTTGGGCGAACTCTTCGCGGATGCCGCCCTCGATGCCTGCAAGAAATTCCGTGTTTCGCCAAAAAATGTCGTGCTCATCGGTTCCCACGGCCAAACTATCTATCATCAGGGACTCGCGACTCCGTTTCTCGGCGCGCCGACGGCCTCGACGCTTCAAATCGGCGAGCCAGCCGTCATCGCCGAGCGCACCGGCATCACCACAATCGCCGACTTTCGCGTCGCCGACATGGCCGCCGGCGGCCAGGGCGCTCCGCTCGTCCCTTTCGTCGACTATTTGCTCTACCGCGACCCGCGAATCTCCCGAATCGCGCTGAACGTCGGCGGAATTGCGAATCTGTCTGTTATTCCCGCTGGCGGAAAACCTCGCGACGTCTTTGCCTTCGACACCGGCCCGGGAAACATGATCATCGACGCGCTCGTATCGCATTTTTCTCGCGGCCACTTGCGATTCGACCGCAACGCCGAATTCGCGCGTCGTGGAAAACTCGATAACGCGCTTCTCACAAAGCTCCTCGCGCATCCTTTTTTCCGCAAATCCCCGCCGAAGACCGCGGGCCGCGAAGAATTCGGTGCCGAATACACGTCGCAACTCATCGCGCTTGCCAAGCGCCGCCGCATCGCGCCCGCGGATTTAATTCACACCGCAACCGCCTTCACCGCCGCTTCCATCGCGCAAGCGTGTGCCAAATTTGTCTTTCCCCGCGTTCGCAGCGCGAAAGAACTGATCATCGCCGGAGGCGGCGCGCGCAATCCCCTGCTTGTCGCGTATCTCGCGGCGTTCTTGCCGTCGCTCAAACTCATTCCAGCGAATGCATTCGGCGTTCCCGCTGACGCCAAGGAAGCCTTCGCGTTCGCGGTTCTCGCGTACGTTGCATTTCATCAGCACGCCAATAATCTCCCCAGCGCCACCGGCGCGCATCATCCCGCCGTCCT
>JASHYE010000447.1 GCA_030043155.1 Candidatus Acidiferrales bacterium
AGGTCGTTGGTCGAGCTGATGCTGTCGGCACCGCCAAACAGGGGGACACGATCGCCACGGCCTGGTTCGTAATCTACATTGGATATTTTTTCGCTGGGCAGAAAGGTTTCTCCACCGTCTAACGAAGCGCGAAAACGGAGAGCCCAGCCGAGATTGTCATCGTAGTCTCGCCGGTCGAGCCATGTAACGCCAACAACCCCTTCCTGGTTGACGGCAACAACGCCATGGATATCGTCCGGGCCATTGATGGTGTTGCCGACTTGTTTTGCAACATCGTCGTCGATCACACGCGGATGCGACCAGCTTTTTCCCTCGTCGGAGGAAAAAGCAAGTTTCACTTGCGACCGCCCTGAGGAGCGGTCTTCCCACGTGGCATAAATACGATCTTTAAAAGGTCCATTGCTGGAATCCACTGCCAGCGTGGTGTAGTAGCTCCCATTCGGCTCGAAATCGGCTAGCCAGGGCGCAACCGTCGATGTGGATATTTCGAGCGGCCAGTTTGGCCGCTCGAATTTCACGCGAACGATTCGAATCTGTGCTGGCAACTGGACGCGGAAGCTTTGCTGAGATTCCTTGAGCGGCTGCGTCAATACAGGCATGGGAATTACGAGCGTGCCGTCCGATAACATCACTCCCGGACCGACATTCACATCCTCGGTGCCCGCTTCCATGGGAACAACTTGGGTGAAAAACGTTTCACCATTGTCAGTCGAATATCCCACGCGGATGCTACCGAAATCTTCGCCCATCCCGTATAGATAGACCCATCCCTGATGCGGTCCGGATCGCTGGTCCACGGTAATGAAACTCCGCTCCGCGTGAACTGCGCGAGTAAATGTTTGCCACGTCTTGCCAGCATCGAGTGAGCGGTCGACACGGTCGTAATCGCTTGGAGAACCGGCTCCCGAGCCCTCGGAAAGGGAATACAAAATGTGCCCTGGGCCGTACCGGCAATCGGGATCCCAGCTTTGATATCCATCCTCTCCTTGCGTCCGCAGCACTAGTTGCCAGCTCTTTCCGGCGTCGCTAGAGACGTATGTAACCACCTCGCTGGTAGGTGAATCATTGGCGAACAACATGGAACACGCTACAAGTTCGCTTGCGTCGCCCGGATTCGCATCGATCTCCACTTCGTAGTGAGGATCGACTGGTAAAGCCTTGCTGACATTAACGCTCGTGCCGATATGCACGACTCCGCGAGGCATCGTTGCGTTTTGTGCTGTAAGCGGCGTGGCTACCGCAACGGATCCCAATAGCAGGAGTAGGCAAGTCTTCCACCACAAAAATATTCCATCCCTTTTCATTCGGCTGAATGTTCCTGCTGTCGGTTCGTAATACCTCGAACCCTTAGCCGCAAACCTCCACAGCTAAGCGCTGCATAGTGTTCCTCGCGGCACTCTACTTTCTTTCAAAATCGTGCCAACTTATGTCGGAAATGCGTCAAGCTTGTCGTCCATTACAGCGGTGTATCAGGTGCATACTTGACAGCGGAAAGTTATCGGATTAGCTTCACGGATAGCGAAACAATTGTTTCAGGGGTTGTCTGGCTAACCGCCATGCACTGTGTCGAAAGCACATCCACGGGCGTTCTAGATCCCGTTGTCCGTTCGCGGGGCCAAGTAGTCGGGCTGAAACGTGACTATCCCGACGGCTATTTTTCCCCCGAACATTTCCATGAATGGGACCAGCTGCTTTATGCGAGTACAGGAGCACTGACTGTAACGACAAACCAAGGTATTTGGGTCGTGCCTTCGCTCCGTGCAGTTTGGATTCCGGCCGGATATCCTCATCAGGTGCGCATGTCCAGTACAGTATCTTTGCGGACGCTTTATCTGAGGCCGGAGCTTGGATGTCCTCTTCCCAGGAGGTGTTGCGCGGTAAACGTTTCGCCTTTTTTCAGGGAGCTGATCCTTTTTACCTGTGAGCTGTCCGAGTTGGACAAGAGGGCGAAAGTGCAGGCCCATCTCATCAGCATCATTTTGGACCAATTGCAACAAACGCAAGCTGCTCCGTTTCAATTGCGTCATCCCTCGGACGCTCGCGCGCAGCGTGTGGCTGAGATTCTCATAAAGAGTCCGGGTGACGATCGCAGAATGGAGGAAATTTGCAAATCCGCGGGAGGCAGCAAGCGGACGATCGAGCGTCTTTTTCAGCGGGAAACCGGGCTCAGTCTGGGAAAATGGAGGCAGCAATTGAGGCTGATGTATGCACTTCAGCTCATCGCCAGCGAAGAAAAGATATCGAATGCGGCGGTTGACGCAGGCTACAGCACGCCGAGCGCTTTTATTTCATCCTTCAGAAACGCTATGGGAACGACGCCTGGAAAATATTTTCACATAAATGGCCGAACGAATTGATTCCACAGCGTGTGCCACAGGAGGAACGCACGCCCAGCGGTAAGGAAGCACGCGCTTGCGGATGAGGCGACGAGCAGTGATGCAAGATCTTAAACGAGGGAGCATAGTAGAATCCTCGTCGACGCAAGCTTTGGGAGGCCGAATGGCGTTGCGACACGAGAACTCGCGTACTGCCGCGCTGCGTGAAGCGCAAAAC